>CAIXDD010000180.1 GCA_903918155.1 uncultured Hyphomicrobiales bacterium | reverse complement strand
TGCCGCGCGCCGCCCCTCGAAGCCGGCCTGCGCCAGCAGGGCCAGCATGTCGGCCTCCCCATAGCGCGTGAGGCCCAGGCGCTCGCGCAATTTGCGATAGTCCGATAGCGCCGTGCGCGCGAGGCCGACGAAAGCGGCGATGAGAAAGCCGCCCTTGAAGGCGAAATCGAGCAGGGCGCGCGTGTCCGACAAAGCGGTCGCGTCGGCGGGGATCACGTCGCCCAAGGCGAGGCGGCCGTCGGGCTTCAGCTTGGCGCGCGCGAAGGCGAGGGCCGCCGTCAATTCGTCGCGGGTGAGATATTGGGCCACGGAATTGACGACGATGAGGTCGAGCGAGCCGTCGGGCAGGCGCTCGAGGCCGGCTTCGTCCAGCACGGCGATGCGGGCGTCGCCCGCATGGCGATCGACGAGGCGCGCGCGCACGCTTTCGGCCGTGTCGAACAGATAGAGCTTGCCGCAGGCCCCCGCGACGTCGCGGGCGGTGTCGGCCTCGCCGCAGCCGTAATCGAGCACGACCGCCTCGCGCTCGGGGATGAGCCGGGCGATGTCGCGCGCGATCAGGTCGAAATGCAGGGCGCGATGGCGCGCGTTCACATAGATCGGATGGGGACCGTTCCAGTAATCGCGCCAGCTTTGCATGTCCGCGCTCCCGGCGTCCGCCTTCAGGCGTCCGCCCGCTTTGAGGATTGCGCTTTCGTCGCGTCCATCATGTCGACGAAGCGCTGGAACAGGTAATGCGAATCCTGCGGGCCGGGGCTGGCTTCCGGATGGTGCTGCACGGAAAAGGCCGGGCGATCGGTGAGGGCCACGCCGCAATTGGTGCCGTCGAACAGCGAGCGATGCGTTTCCCTGGCGTTGGCGGGCAGGGTCGCGGGATCGACCGCGAAACCGTGGTTCATGGAGACGATCTCGACCTTGTTGGTCGTGTAATCCATCACCGGATGATTGGCGCCGTGATGGCCCTGTTTCATCTTCATGGTCTTCGCGCCCACGGCGAGGGCGAGCATCTGGTGGCCGAGGCAGATGCCGAAGACCGGCGTCTTCGTCTCGAGGATCTCGCGAATGACGGGAACCGCATATTTGCCCGTCTCGGCGGGATCGCCGGGGCCGTTGGAGAGGAACACGCCGTCGGGCTTGAGGGCGAGAATGTCCTGCGCGCTCGTGGCGGCGGGCAGCACGGTGACGTCGCAGCCGGCCTTGGCGAGCAGGCGCAGGATGTTGCTTTTCACGCCGTAATCGATGGCGACGACCTTGTGGCGCGGCGCGTCCAGCTTGCCGAAGCCCTTGCCCAGCGTCCAGGTGGTTTCGCGCCAGTCGTAGCGTTGCGCCGTCGTGACGCCGGGCACGAGGTCCATGCCGTCGATGCCGGGCCATTTCGCCGCTTCCGCCTTCAGCGCGTCGAGGTCGAACGCGCCGTCGGGCGCATGGGCGATGACGGCGTTGGGCATGCCCTTTTCGCGGATGAGCGCGGTCAGCGCGCGCGTGTCGACGCCGCTGAGGCCGATGACGTTGCGCGCCTTCAGCCATTGGTCGAGATGGCGGGTGGCGCGGAAATTCGCCGGATCGCTGATCGGGGCGTGCACGATCATGCCGCGCACGCCGGCGGAGGCGGCCGGGTTCACCGTTTCCGAATCCTCGTCGTTCACGCCGACATTGCCGATGTGGGGGAAGGTGAACGTGACGATCTGGCCGGAATAGGAGGGATCGGTGAGGATTTCCTGATAGCCCGTCATGGCGGTGTTGAAGCAGACCTCGCCCACCGCATGCCCGACGGCGCCCACGCCCATGCCCTCGATGACCGTGCCGTCCGCCAGCACGAGCACGGCGGTCGCGACGGGTTTCGTCCAGCCGCCGGTGTCTTGAACGTTCGTCATGGGCGCTCTACAGGTTGCGCGTGCGCCGCCGCGCGCGATCAAGCGCGCGCATGGGTCGGCTTCGCTAACGGAATTGGCGCGGACGCTAGGCGAGACGGGCGGGAGGGTCAACCCCGCGCGCCCGGTCCGCGACGCGGCCGCACACAGGAGAAAGAACCATGCGCGAGCGTTTCACCACCATGATGAAAGAGGCGATGAAGGCCGGCGACAGGCGGCGCCTCGACACGGTGCGCATGATCCAGGCCGCGCTGAAGGACAAGGACATCGAGGCGCGCGGGGCGGGCAAGACCGTGTCCGACGACGACATCCTCGCCCTGCTCCAGAAAATGGTGAAGTCGCGCCAGGAATCCGCCGACATCTACGCCAAGGCGGGCCGGCCCGAGCTGGAGCAGCAGGAGCGCGAGGAGATCGCGATCATCAATGAATTCCTGCCCCGCCAGCTCTCCGAGGACGAGGCCAAGGCCGCCGTCGCCCAGGCGATCGCGGAGACCGGCGCCGCCTCCATGAAGGACATGGGCAAGGTCGTCGCCGCCCTCAAGGCCAAGCATGCGGGCCAGATGGACTTCGCCCGCGCCAGCGGACTCGTGAAGGCCGCGCTCGGCGGTTGAGCCAAAGGGGCGTCCGTCCCTGTGGATAGCGGGTAAAATCGGGCGGGGCTCGGCGCGCGGGCTGGCGGGCGCTATATTCAGACGCATCAGCGCGAGCGCCCGTTTTCATGCGGTTCACACCGTCCTTTCTCGATGAGATCAAGGCGCGGCTTCCGGTTTCGGAAGTCGTGCGCCGTCGCGTGAAACTCGCCAAGGCGGGCCGCGAATGGAAGGGCTTGTCGCCCTTCACCGCCGAGAAATCGCCGTCGTTTTTCGTGAACGACCAGAAAATGGCGTGGTTCGATTTCTCCTCCGGCCAGAACGGCAATATTTTCGACTTCGTGATGCTCACGGAGGGGCTGTCCTTCCCCGAGACCGTGGAGCGGCTCGCCGGCGAGGCGGGCCTGTCGCTGCCCGTCATGTCGGAGGAGATGCGCGAGCGCGAGACGAAGCGCGCGGGCCTGCACGAGGTTTTGGAGATGGCCGCGGCCTTCTTCCAGCAAACCCTGCAGGCGCGCGCCGGCGCGAAGGCGCGCGGCTATCTCGCCGACCGCGCGCTGGGGCCGCAGATCCAGAACCAGTTCCGCCTCGGTTACGCGCCTGACGACAAATTCGCCCTGCGCGACCATCTCGCCGCCAAGGGCGCGAGCGCGGAGACGATGATCGAGGCGGGCCTTCTCGTGCATGGCGAGGGGATCGCGGTTCCCTATGACCGGTTCCGCGACCGCGTGATGTTTCCCATCTGCGACCGCTCCGGCAAGGTGATCGCCTTCGGAGGCCGCGCGCTCGAAAAGGACGTGCCGGCGAAATATCTGAACTCGCCGGAGACGCCGCTCTTCCACAAGGGCGCGACGCTCTACAACCACCATGTCGCGCGCAAGGCCGCCCATGATCGCGGCGTCGTGATCGCCGTGGAAGGCTATGTGGACGTCATCGCCATGACGATGGCGGGCTTTCCCAATGTCGTCGCGCCGCTGGGCACGGCGCTCACCGCCGACCAATGCGACCTGCTGTGGCGCATGTGCGAGGAGCCGATCCTGTGTTTCGACGGCGACCGCGCCGGACGCAAGGCCGCCCATCGCGCCATCGACGTCGCGCTGCCCTTGCTGGGCCCCGGCCGCAGCCTGCGCTTCGCCTTCCTGCCGGACGGGCAGGACCCTGACGACCTGCTGCGCGGTTCGGGGCCGGAGGCGGTGGCGCGGGTCGTGGATTCGGCGCGCCCCATGGCGGAGGTTCTCTGGACCCGCGAAGTGGAGGCGGGGCCCCTCGACACGCCCGAACGCCGCGCCGCGCTCGACCGGCGCCTCAACGAGATCCTCCGCGAGATCAAGGACGAGACCCTGCGGGTCTATTACCGCGACGACATCCGCGCGCGGCTCGACGCGCTGCGCGGCGCCGGCCGGCGCGAGTCCGGCGCCCTGCGGGGGCGGGCGGGCCAGCAGGGGCGTTCCGGCTTCGGCGGGGCCATGGCGCGGGGCGGCGGCCGTTTCGGCCCCCTCCAGCCGCAGCAGGGCTATGTGTCCCAGCCCCCGCTGGTGAGCCCCGCCCTGCAGAAGACGACGACCTTCGGCGGCGGCGGGGGCTCGCATATGCGCGAGGCGCAGATCCTGCTGACGCTGGTCAACCATCCCGCCCTGCTCGCCCGGCGGGTGGAGGATCTGGTCGAGCTGGAGTTCGAGGGCCGCGACGCCGCCCGCCTGCGCAACGCCTTGACCGCGCTGGCGGCCGAGCCGTTCGAGGACGCCGCCCAAATGCGCGGGGGGCTGGCGGCCATGGGGCTTGGCCCGGAGCTGGAGCGCCTGAGCGACATGGAGGCGGTGGCGAGCCTGTGGTGCGTGGCGCCCGACGCGGCGGAAGAAGACGCCGAACAGGCGCTTCGACAGGCGCTGGCCTTGCATCGAAGGGCGAGGGCGTTACATAAGGAGCTGAAATCGGCCGAGACGGCGCTGGGACAGGACGCGACCGAGCAGAATCTGGACCGGTTAAGGGAAATCCAATCTGAATTGGCCAATCTCGAAGGCCGGGAAGCCGCTCTCGAGGGGTTTGGCCTGATGTCGGGCCGTCAGACCCGCGCCTTGTGACCGGATAAAGCCCGAAGCGGCGCGCGGCCGCGGAAAGTTAAGGGGCGCTTAAGGCGCCCCGATGAATTTGTGGCGATCGCGAATCGCCGCTGCGTCGCAGCCAGGCCTTGGCGCGTTGACGCGGGATCGGAGCATGGACATGGCCAAGAAGGACGACGAGAAGCGGGATCAGGAGGGCGCCGGCGCCGAAAGCGTCGACAGCCCATTGCTCGACCTCTCGGACGCCGCCGTCAAGCGTATGATCAAGCAGGCGAAGAAGCGCGGCTTCGTGACGCATGACGAACTCAACGCCGTCCTGCCCTCCGAGGAAGTCTCCTCCGACCAGATCGAAGACATCTACGCGATGCTCAATGAAATGGGCATCAATGTCGTCGACCATGAGGACGCGGAGGAAGGCGAGGC
>CAIXDD010000179.1 GCA_903918155.1 uncultured Hyphomicrobiales bacterium | reverse complement strand
GCGGTCTTGCGCAGCAAGGCGTAGGCCTCCTCTTCCGTGACGCCGCGGGACGTCATGAGCATGCCTTTCGCGCGCTCCACCACCTTGCGCTGGGCGAGCGCGGAGCGCGTCTCCTCAAGCTCGCGCTGGAGGCGATGGAAGGCGTTGAACCGCAGGATCGCGAGATCCAGAATCGGCTTCACCCGTTCCTTGCGCAGGCCGTCGACGACATAGGCGGAGACGCCGGCCTCCACGGCGGCGGCGATGGAATCGGCGTCTGAAGACTCCACGAACATGGCGATCGGCCGGCGCGCGGCCCGCGACACCTGAAAGGCCGCCTCCAGCGCATCGCGATTGGGATTGCCCAGATCGATGAAGATCACGTCCGGGTCTATGTCCACGATGTCGCGCATGAGCTGGCCGACGCCCGACAGGGCGACGACGTCGGAAAAGCCGGCCTCGCGCAGCCCATCCTCGATGATGGAGGCGCGGATGCGGTTTTCGTCGATCACTAGAATGCGTAAGCGTTCATCGGCCATGCGGGCGACTAAGCAAGAAGCGGTCCACACGCGGGCGGGGCGGGCGGGGCGCCCTCACGCGCCTTCGGGGCGCACGTCCACGCTCACGCTGAGCTGATGGTCGCCGGAGCCCACGAACACGCCGTCGATGGGCGATACGTCGGCATAGTCGCGCCCGCGCGCCACCACGACGTGATCGTCGCCGACGGCCAGATCGTTGGTGGGGTCGAGATCGAGCCAGCCGAATTCCGGCCCGCACCATACGGAGACCCAGGCGTGGGAGGCGTCGGCCCCCTCCAGCCGTTTCTTGCCCGGCGGGGGAATGGTGCGGATATAACCGCTCACATAGGCCGCCGGCAGGCCGAGCCCGCGCAGGCCCGCGATCATCACATGCGCGAAATCCTGGCAGACGCCCTTGCGCGCCGCGAAAGCCTCCGGGACCGTGGTGGTGACGGCGGTGGCGTCGGCGCAATAAGCGAAGTCGCGCTTGATGCGCCCCATCAGGTCGACGCAAGCCTCCAGCATGGGCCGCGCCGGGGCGAAGCTGCGCGCGCACCAGGCCACGGCCTGCGCGTCGAGGGCGACCTGCCGGCTGGGAAAAAGAAAATGCGCGGGCGAGGAATCGTCGAGCGCGCGCGCGCCTTGCGCGGCCGCGCGGATGATCTCCCATGCGGGCGTCAGCCCTGCGGCGGGCGGCGCGGCGCGCGCCACCAGCACGCGCGAGAGGGCGCTCACGCGCAGCTCCCGATGCGGCGCGTCGATGCGCACGCTCGTCACGCGATTGCCGAAGGCGTCGCGGCTCTCGCGCGATTCCGCAGGCGCGGGCGCGATGTCGAGGCCGCTGTCGAGCACGCGCTGGCCCGCCTCCGCGCGCGGCAGCAGGCGCATCACGCAGGCGGCGGAGGAGACCGCGGCGTCATAGCGATAGGTGGTGACGTGGCGAATGTCGTAGATCACGCGAAGCCCGTCGGCTTTTCGGCGCGCGCGGCGCCCGCGCCCTGCAGGAAGTAGCGGGCCGAGATCGCATCCGCCAGGCCCATCACGCGCTGTTCGAGCGCAAGCGTCTGCGCGGGGTCCAGCTCCTCGGCGTCGCGGGTGGCGAGTTCGGCGGCGAGCTTCAGGCTGATGCGGCGCGGCGGTTCGGGCATGCCGTCGGGGCGCAGCGCGGGCAGGCCGGCGAGATGTTCGTCCACGCGCGCGATCTGGAAGCCGACCGAGCGCGGATTGAAGGGATCGAGCAGCGCCATGTCGCGCACGGCGGCGAGCGCGGGGCCCACGACATAGCGCGAGCGATAGGTGATCTGCGAGTCGATGAGGTCGAGCAGCGTGTCGAGATGTTCGCTCGTCGCGTCGCGTTCGGCGAATTGGCGCACGAAACGGCAGGTGTTGACCGCCCGTTCGATGCGGCGGCCCATGTCGAGAAAGCTCCAGCCCGCGACGCGGTTCATGTTCTCGTTGATGAGGCCGCCCAGCGCCGCCATCACGCCCAGCGCCTCGTCGGCGCGGTCCACGGGATCGAAGCCCGGCTCCGCGCGGGTCAGGCTTTCCTCCAGCGCGGAGACGAGGCGGGTGGCGTCCTGCGACAGGCGCTCGCGGATGACGGAG
>CAIXDD010000178.1 GCA_903918155.1 uncultured Hyphomicrobiales bacterium | reverse complement strand
GGCGTCGAAGGGCGGGCGGCGGCGTCCACGGCCGGCGCCGCCTCGCCCTGCTCGCCGAAGGCGGCGGCGAGAAGGCGCGCGACGAGCCGCGCGGCGCCGATCACGCGCAACATGTCGCGCGCGCTGAGGCGCCCGCTTTCGAACCGCGCGGCGAGCGCCACGAGATCCTCCGCGCCGAAGGCGGCTTCCAGCTCCGCCAGCGCGCCCAGCGTGAGGCGCAAGGCATGGGCGCGTCCGTCGAGCGTCGCCTCGACGTCGCCGCGTCGTGGATTGACCATGGCGACGTCCTCACACCGGCGTGAAGCTGAGAGCGCCGGCGGATTCAAGCGCAAGCTCGAACGTCACCTCGCCGGAATGTTCGCCCCGGTAATCGAGACTGGAGATCTGAAACGGCCCCTGCACGACGCCGAAGGCGGGAATGACGATCTGCCAATTGCGGATCGCCCCGTCGAAGAAAATCTGGCGCACGATCATGTCCGAAGCGACGTCCTTGAAGACGCCGGACCCCGCCACGCTCGCGCGGCGCGCGCCTGCCCCGGCCAGCAATTCGCGCCATCGGCCCGCGGAATCCTGATTGGTCACGTCGACGGCGTCGGCGTTGAGCGCGAAGCGCTGGGTGCGCAAGCCCGCGACGGCGACGAAGGCGCCTGTTCCGTCGTCGAGTTTCAGCAGCAGATCCTTGCCTTTCTGGGCGGCCATGCAATCCTCCGGTCACAAGGGTTCAGTGAAGGCGCGCAGACGAATGCGCGCGCGCGACAGACGCGCGGCCAGTTCGCGCGCGGCGAGAATTTCGCCCACGTCCAGCCGCGCGAGCGCGAAGCCCTCGAGCGGCAAGGCCGCGTCGTCGAGCAAGGCGCGCACGCGTTCGGCGATGTCGAGCGCCTCGCGCACGCCGTCCTGCGCGCTCCAGACGTCAAGCGTCAGCTCGTGTTCGCGCCCGGGCGCGCCTTGCGCGCTCCAGTCGCGGCTGCGGCTTTGCGCGAAGGCGACATAGGGTTTGGGCGCCCCGCGCGGCGGCGCGTCATGCACGCGTGCGCCGCCCAGCGCCGCGACGAGGGCGGAATCGCCCAGCAGGCGATTACGGATCGCCTTGCGCAAGGCGAGATCGGCGGATGCCATGGCGCGCTCCTTCAGGCGATTTCGCGACAGCGGCAGACGAGATGGCGCCGGGCGCCCTGCGCATCCGCCGCCGAAAGAATCTCAAACACCCGCGCGCCATTGCGCAGGCGCATCGCGCCCGTCACGTCCGCGCGCCAGCGCAGCGTGATCTCATGGGTCATCGCGCTTTCCTCGCCCGCGGCCGCCGCGCGCTCTTGTCCGCCCAGCAGGCGCACGCGCGCCCATACGAGATCGACCAATCGCCAAGCGCGCAGAATTCCGCCGACGGGATCGATGGTCTCAACCGGCGCCTCCAGCGCCAGACGCAGATTCATGTGCGCGATCGCAGGGACTTTCATGCGAGCCTCATGGTGCGGAAGGGCGCGATCAGAGCGGCGATTTCGCCGGGCATGGAGTCGAAACGCGCGTCGGCGTCCGCGTCGCCCCGCCGCTCGTACCAGCAGGCGGCGAGCATGCGCACCGCCTGACGCAAGGGCTGCGGCACGCCATCGGGCGCGCTCGCCATGCCCACGATCACGTCGATCTCGCAACCGCTGAAGGGGCGGCCCGGCGCGCGCGGCGCCGAAAGGAACCGCACGCGATTGGACGGGGGATCGACGACGTAGGTCGCAGGCGCGATCACGCTCGCCGCATTGTCGGCGCCATAGACGCGCACCGCGCTCACCTGCCGCAGAGGCGCCAAAGGCACGAGGACGTCGAAGCCGGGCCAGGCGTCGAGCGCAAGCCGCCATGTCTGCGCCAGCAGGGCCTTGCGCGCAGCGGCCTCTACGCTGAGACGGGCGGCGGCGATGAGCGCGACGATCAAGTCGTCGTCGGCCGTATGGTCCACGCGCAGCCAGGTCTTGGCCTCCGGCAGCGAGACGGGCTCGACGGCGGGCGGCTGGATGAGTATGGGGATCATGGGCGCTCCCGCGCTGTCAGAATGTGTCGGAGACAAGATGAATCGTTCTCAAACGCCCGCCGCCGGCGGCGCGCGCAGGAATGCGGGCGAGAAAGCGGCCAGGAATGCGGGCAAGAATGCGGGCAAGCTC
>CAIXDD010000177.1 GCA_903918155.1 uncultured Hyphomicrobiales bacterium | reverse complement strand
CTGCTGCGGGGCGGCGGCCTCGCCGGCCTCGCCGCCGGCGCGTTGCTCGGCCTTCGGCGCGCCGGTGCGCTCGGCCTGCGCCTGCGCGCGGGGCCGGGCGAATTCCTCCTGCGGCACGCGCAATTTCCAGGCGAGCGCGCCCACTGCGGCGCAGAGCGCCAGAACGATGGGCAGCCAGAACAGGCGGCGGCGGGAGCGCGGCTCCATCTCCGCCTCGCCGGGCGCGGCGGGGCGGCTCTTGTCGCGCAGGAGCGAGCCGGCCTCGGGGCGCGGGCCGCCGGGCGCGCGGAAGGCCACCGCAGGGGGGCCGGCGTCGTCGCTATCCTCGACAGGCATGCGCGGGCGTTGAGCGGGCGCGGGCGCGGCGTCAGGCTCCGCGCCGCGTCCCGCCTCGGCGGGCCGGGGCGGCGCAGGGCTCGCGCTCTGGGCGGAGGGCAGCGGGCGAAGCGGCTGCTGCTGAGCGAGCGGCCGCGCGATGGGGGCAGCGGGCGCCGCAGGCCCCGACGGGGGAAAGGCGGGCGGAAATTGCGGAAGCTGCGCAGGAATGGGCGGCTTGACCGGCTGATCGACCGGCTGATCTCCCGGGGCGGGCGCGGGGGCGGTCGCGGGGGTCGCCGCCTCGGCGGGCGTCCGCTTCGCCTCGGCGGCTTCGGCCTCGGCCGGTTTCACGTCGTCAGCGAAGGTCAGGCCCGCCAGCGCGAGATCCGCCTCGATCCGCCCGATGGCGTCGTCCAGGGCGCCGCTTTCGGCCTCGATATCGGCTTCCGTCATGGGCGGCTGCACGGCGCGCAATTGGCCGATCAGCGCCTTGCGCGCGCGTTCATAGACCGCGCGCCGCGTCTGCGGGGTGGATTCGGGCAGGGCGGATACGGCTCTCGACAGAAGCGGAAAGTAATCGGCCATAGGCGTGTTTCAGACCACTCCAGCGAGCGCGCGTCAATCCCGCGCGCTCGACAACCCGCCCCCTCCGGGCGGCTTTCGTCCGCCTGCGGCGGACAAGGCGTCAGTCGCGGAAAGGATTGTGGACGAGGATCGTGTCAGACCGCTCCGGGCTCGTCGAGAGCAGGGAGACGGGCGCGCCGATCAATTCCTCCACGCGGCGGACATATTTGATCGCGGCGGCGGGCAGTTCGGCCCATGAGCGCGCGCCGCGCGTCGTCTCCTTCCAGCCCTCGATGGTCTCGTAGATCGGTTCGACGCGCGCCTGCGCCGCCTGCGAGGCGGGCAGATAATCGATCGTCTCGCCATCCAGCTTATAGGCGACGCAGACTTTCAATTCGTCGAAGCCGTCGAGCACGTCGAGCTTGGTGAAGGCCACTCCGTCGATGCCGCAGGTCTTCACCGTCTGGCGCACGAGCACGGCGTCGAACCAGCCGCAGCGGCGCGCGCGCCCCGTGACGGTGCCGAATTCATGCCCGCGCTCGCCGATCAGCTGGCCGACGGAGTCTTTCAGCTCCGCGGGGAAAGGGCCTTCGCCCACGCGCGTCGTATAGGCTTTCGCGATGCCCAGCACATATTGCAGGGCCTTGGGCCCCAGGCCCGCGCCGGTGGCGGCGTTGGCGGCCACGGTGTTGGACGAAGTGACGAAAGGATAGGTGCCGTGGTCGATGTCGAGCAGCGCGCCCTGCGCGCCCTCGAACAGGATTCGCTTGCCGTCGCGGCGCAGATCCTCCAGCAGCGACCATGTGCGGTCCATATAGGACAGCGTCTCCTGCGCCACGGGCGCCAGTTCGTCGCGGATCGCCTGTTTGGTGATTTCGGGAAGGCCGAAGCCGCGGCGCAGGGCGTTGTGATGGGCGAGCAGGCGTTCGATCTTGCCGTCGAGCGTGGACAGGTCCGCAAGGTCCATCACGCGGATGGCGCGGCGGCCCACCTTGTCTTCATAGGCGGGGCCGATGCCGCGCATGGTCGTGCCGATCTTCGTGCCGGCGGCGGCGGTGTTCTCGCGCAGCGCGTCGAGTTCGCGATGGACGGAGAGGATCAGCGGCGCGTTTTCGGCGATGCGCAGATTGTCGCGGTTCACCGTGACGCCCTTTTCGCGCAGGGCCGCGATCTCCTTCACCAGATGGTGGGGATCGAGCACGACGCCATTGCCGATGACCGACAATTTGCCCGGGCGCACGATGCCGGAGGGCAGAAGCGAGAGCTTGTAGGTGACGCCGTCGATGACCAGCGTATGGCCGGCGTTGTGTCCGCCCTGAAAGCGCACGACCACATCGGCCTCGATCGACAGCCAGTCGACGATCTTGCCCTTGCCCTCGTCGCCCCATTGGGCGCCGACAACCACCACATTGGCCATGATGAGTTCGCTCTCTGGGGGCTGGCCCCGCGCGGATGATCCTGACGCAAAAACCCGGCGGCAATCCTTGCGGCGCCGGCCGGGTTCATTGCGCGAACCGTCTACCGGATCGGGCGCGGCGAGGCAAGGCGCGCGGCGCCCGCGCTAGAGCGTCGCCTCGATCTCCTGACGCAAGGCGGGGGTGACCTGCGGGCGCTGGCCGAACCATTTCTCGAAAGCCGGCCGCGCCTGGTGCAGGAGCATGCCGAGCCCGTCCACGGCGCGCAGGCCCCGCGCGCGGGCGCGGGCCAGCAGGTCCGTCTCCAGCGGAACATAGACGATGTCGTTGACCAGCGCGCCCGGCGGCAGGGCGTCGAGCGCGATGTCGAGCGGGGGCTGGCCCGCCATGCCCATGGAGGTGGCGTTGACCAGCAAGGCCGCCCCCGCCAGCGCGTCCGCCCGCTCCTCCCAGCGCACCGGCGCGACGCGGGGCCCGAATTCGGCCGCCAGCGCCTGCGCGCGTTCGAACGTGCGGTTGGCGAGCCGGATCTGCGGCGACCCGGCCTCGATCAATCCCGCGATGAGCGCGCGCGAGGCGCCGCCTGCGCCCAGAATCGCGGCGGGGCCGGCGCCGGCGTCGAAATCGGGCGCGCGCTCCTGCAGGGCGGCGAGGAATCCGAAGGCGTCGTAATTATAGCCCTCCAGCGCGCCGTCGGGGGCGACGACCACGCAATTGACCGCGCCGATGCGCCGGGCGAGCGGATCGACCCGGTCCATCAGCGCGAGCGCCTTCTCCTTCAGCGGAATGGTGAGATTGACGCCGCTGAAGCCCAGCGGATGGAGCGCGCGCAAGGCGGCTTCCAGCCCGTCCTGCGTCACCAGAAGCGGGACGTAATGGCCCGCAAGCCCGCGTTCGGCGAGCCAGCGATTGTGAATGCGCGGCGAGCGCGAATGCATGATGGGCGAACCCATGACGCCGGCGAGGAGGTAACGATCTGGATGGCTCGACGCTTTCGATCCGCTCATGCAGGTCTCCCGACGGCTTCGCCCCGCGTTCACGCGCCGCGCAGCGCGTTCTCCATATAGGCGCCCACGCGCGCCCATGGGCCGCCGCTGGCCAGCGCGTCGCGCCACGAGGCCACGATGCGGCCGGCGGCGGGGGAGGCCTTGGCCTTCCTGTCGAGCACGTCCTGCGTCTTTTCGCGCGCCGCCTTCACCACATCGGCGGGGAAGGCTGTGACCTTGGCCCCGCCGCGCACCAGCTCCACGAGCGCGGCGGCGTTTTGATGCTCGGCTTCGGCGAGCGCGGCGGAATGTTCGGCCTGACAGGCGTTTTCGACGATGCGCTGCAGGTCCGGGGGAAGCTTGCCGAAGGCCGCCAGCGAGATCAGCGCCTCGCCTGCGCCATTGGGCTTGTTGAAGCCGGGCATGTAATAATAAGGCGCGATGCGATGCAGGCCGAGCGGCAGGTCGTTGACGGGCGCGAGAATCTCCACCGCGTCGATGGTTCCCTTCTCCAGCGCCGGATAGATGTCGCCGGGGGGAATGGATTGCGGCGTCGCGCCCAGCGCCGCGTAAACCTCGCCGCCCATGCCCTGCACGCGGATGCGCAGGCCGGCGATATCCTTGACGCTCTCGATGGGCTTGCGGAACCAGCCGCCCATCGAGGGGCCGGTGTTGCCCGCAAGCAGGCCGCGCACGCCGCGCGGGCGGTATAAGTCGTCCCACGCCTGCTGGCCGCCGCGCTGTTCGATCCAGGTCTGGTGCCCGAGGGGGCTCAGGCCGAAAGGCGCCGTCGTGAAGAAGGCGGCGCCGGGCAATTGGCCGTCCCAGAAGAACGACGCCGTATGGCCCATTTCCGCCGCGCCGGCGGAGACGGCCTCCATCACGCCGAAGGCCGGGACGATGTGGCCGGCGGGAAAGACGTCGATGCGCAGCCGGCCCCCGCTCATGGAATTGACGCGTTGGGCGAGCCTGTCGGCGGAGACGCCGGGGCCGGGCAGCGATTTCGCCCAGGACGTCACCATGCGCCACACGATGGGCCCGTCCTGCGCGCGCAAGACGGCGGGGCTTGCGACGGCGGGGCTTGCGAGGGCGGCGGCGATCAGCGTGCGGCGCGTGGGAGCGGGCATGGCTTGTTCCTGTGCGCTCCCTCGGGCGGGAGTCTTCATCTTCGTCGGCGAAGGGGTCGGCGGGGCGGGCGCGGACGGCGGCGAAGGGCCGCCGCCCGCTCCACGTCAGGTCTTGAGATAGAGCTGGCCGCCCTTCTCAAGGAATTCGCGGCTCTTCGCCGCCATGCCCTCCAGCGCCGCCTTCTCGTTGTCGAGCATGGCGGCGGCCTCGACGCGCAAATCCTGCGTGATCTTCATCGAGCAGAATTTCGGGCCGCACATGGAGCAGAAATGCGCCGTCTTATGCGCGTCCTTGGGCAGTGTCTCGTCGTGATAGGCGCGCGCCGTGTCGGGATCGAGGCCGATGTTGAACTGGTCCTCCCAACGGAATTCGAAGCGCGCGCGGCTCATGGCGTCGTCGCGGATCTGCGCAGCGGGATGTCCCTTGGCGAGGTCGGCGGCGTGGGCGGCGATGCGATAGGTGATGACGCCGGTCTTCACGTCGTCGCGGTCGGGCAGGCCCAGATGCTCCTTCGGCGTGACGTAGCACAGCATCGCCGTCCCGTAGGAACCGATCATCGCCGCCCCGATCGCAGAGGTGATGTGGTCATATCCCGGCGCGATGTCGGTCGTGAGCGGCCCCAGCGTGTAGAACGGCGCCTCGTGGCAGACCTCCAGCTGCAGGTCCATGTTCTCCTTGATCTTGTGCATCGGGACGTGGCCGGGCCCCTCGATCATTACCTGTACGTCGT
>CAIXDD010000176.1 GCA_903918155.1 uncultured Hyphomicrobiales bacterium | reverse complement strand
TCGAGGCCGAAGGCCACGTTGCGGCGCACGCTCATATGCGGCCATAGCGCATAGGACTGGAACACGAGGCCCACGTCGCGCTTCCAGGGCGGAGATTGCGTCACGTCGCGCCCGCCGATGCGCACCTCCCCGCTTTGGGCCTGCACGAAACCGGCGATGAGACGCAAAAGCGTGGTCTTGCCGCAGCCCGAGGGGCCGAGGAAGGCGAAGAATTCGCCGGGTCGAATGTCGAGGTTCACGTCCTTCAGGACATGATTGGCGCCATAGGAGACGTTCACGCCGCGGATCGTCAGGTCGGCGGCGCCGGAGAAACCGTTCATAGCTCAAGACCTCTGGATCGCTGGCTGCGCTCGACGAGCAGATGGGAGGCGAGCGTGCATAGCGCGACGAAGACGACCGCAACCACGCCGAGCGCGGCGCCCGGACCGCGGCCCGACGCCGATTGCATGAAGACATAGACGCCATAGGCCAGCGGCGCGTCGGAATTGGACTGGACGAGCATGAGGGTCGCGGACAATTCCACCGCAGCCGTGGCGAAACTCGTCACGAAACCCGCCAGCACGCCGCCCATCATCAGCGGCAGGACGATGCGCCGCACCGTGCGCCCCTTGCTTGCGCCCAGATTCTCCGCCGCCTCCTCCAGAGAGATGGAGATCTGCTGCAGCGCGGAGAAACAGGCGCGCAACGCATAGGGCACGCGGCGGATCGCCAGCGCGAGAACGATCATGATCCACAGGGTCGCCAGCGGCTGACCGCCCGGCAGAGTCACGCCGTAGAACGTGCGCAGATAACCGATGCCCAGCACAACGCCGGGCACGGCGAGCGCGGCGGTGGCGAGCCAGTCGAGCCATTGGCGCCCAACCAGACGCGTGCGCAGCACGAGATAGGCGATGGCCGCGCCCAGCACCACGTCGATGCCCGCGGCGATGGAGGCGTAAACGAGCGTGTTCTTGATATAGACCCAGGAATCGTCGAACACGCGCGCGTAATGGGTGAGCGTATAGCCGTCCGGCAGGGGGCTGAAAGACCAGACCGTGGCGAAGGAGAGGATCAGCAGGCCGATGTGGGGAGCCAGCACCAGCAGCAGCAGGAACCCGACCACGCCGTAAGCGGCGACGGCCTGCCAGCCTGCGAGCTTGCGCCGCGCAAGCCCGCCGCCGCCGCGCTGCGTCGTC
This sequence comes from uncultured Hyphomicrobiales bacterium, assembly GCA_903918155.1. Lineage (GTDB taxonomy): Bacteria > Pseudomonadota > Alphaproteobacteria > Rhizobiales > Beijerinckiaceae > Terripilifer. The sequence goes on along the minus strand of CAIXDD010000176.1, from coordinate 1,561 downwards.
GCATAATCCTTGCCCTTCATGGACAGGGTGGAGAGCCAGACGGCGAGCACCGAACTGACGATCAGAATGACCGAGATCACATAGCCCATCGGATCGGAGACCCCGATGGAGGTGACGCGCAGATAGGCCTGCGGCGCCAGCAAATCTTTCGCATTGAGCAGAAGAGGCGTGGCGAGATCGTCGAACACTTTTACGAAGACGAGCGCCGAGCCCGCCACATAGCCCGGCGTGGCGAGCGGCAGGACGATGCGGCGGAACAGGCGGAAGCCCGACGCGCCGAGATTTTGCGCCGCCTCCTCCATGCTGCGGTCGATGGCGCGCAGCGCAACCGACAGATTGACGAGAATGAACGGGAAATAATGCAGCGCCTCGACGAAGACGACGCCCCACAACCCCTCCATGAAAGGAATTTTGACGTCGAACCATTCGTCGAGCAGCAGATTGACGGAGCCGTTGCGGCCAAACAGCAATTGCATCGCCACCGCGCCCACGAAGGGCGGCATGACGAGCGGCAGGAAGCCCAGCGTCTGAACGATGATCGCGCCGCGGAATTCGAACCGCGTGGTCAGATAAGCCAGCGGCAGCGCGATCACGGAGGCGAAGGCCACCGTCATCAAGCTCACCCAGATCGAATTCCAAAGGGACCGGACGAATAATTCCGTCGCGAAGAAATCCTGAAAATTGACGAGCGTCAGCGCGCCGGTTCCCCGCTCCGTGAAGGCCACATAGATCACGGTGGCGACCGGCACGACGAGGAAGGCGAGAAGGAAGGAGAAGATCGCAAGCGCCAGGGCGATTTGTCCCGGCGTCGCGGAGGCGCGCCAGGCGGACAAGCCGCCAAAGGTCCAGCGGCGCGCAGGCAAAGCCCCGCTCATGACAAAGCCCTTCCCGACACGCCCGCGCCCTCTCCCCAAACGACGCCCTGAGCCTAGCGCGCGCGCAGACGCTGCGCCATACCCTCCCGCAATTCATACACCCTGACCTCGCCGCTGCGCCCCGCCTCGCCGATCTGCGCATAGGCCGCGTCGAGAAAGCCCTGCAGGAGCGCGCGGCGATCCGGCGGCGTGCATGTGGCGATGCGCGCAGGGTCGCGCAACGTCACGAAACGCGGGGCCCGCGCCATGATGCGGCGGATCTCCGCCTCCTGATCGATTCCCGCCGGCAGCGGAAACGGGCATTGCAGATGCATGGGATAGAAGAAGCGGGAGACCGGCGGCTCCTTCGTCAGCAGATGCAGGGCGATGTCCACATCGCCGACATAAAGCCCCGCGCTTTCGCCCGGATGGCGCGCGCGCTCGGTAATGATGCGCGCGGCGTCGCGCACCATGCGCACATGCCCGCCCCACAAAACGCCCATGACGATCGCATAGGCGGGAAAGAGCATCCCCAGACAGGCGGCCGCGCCCATCAGCACGCGCGCAGGCCCGCCGCGCCAGCGATCGAGGGCGTCGATCCCCAGACAAGCCGCCAGCAGGCACAGCGGGGCGACCAGCGGGAGCACATAGGCGTCATGGGCGGCCCGCTGCACGAGCGCGCCCGCAGCGGCGACGCAGACCCATCC
>CAIXDD010000175.1 GCA_903918155.1 uncultured Hyphomicrobiales bacterium | reverse complement strand
CGCGCAGCGCCGCGCGCCCATCACAGGAGCGCAAGAGACATGACGCAACATATGACACGCCACACACGCGCCCTGCTCGCAGGGACAATCGCAAGCGTGTTCGCAAGCGCCGCCGTCACGGCCGGCGCCATGGCGCAAACCGCGCAGCCCAATCAGCAGCAGCGCCAGAGCGGCGCGGCCCAAAGCGCCAAGCCGGTGCAATATTACACGCAGCATAGCGAGGATTACCGCGTCTCGCGCATCATCGGCGCGACCGTGCGCAATCCGCAGAACGAAAACGTCGGCGAGGTCGAAGACCTCATCATGGAGAAGAACGGCGACGTGAAAGCCGCCATCGTCAGCGTCGGCGGCTTTCTGGGAATCGGCGAGCGCTGGGTCGCGGTGAATTTCGACAGCCTCACCCTGCAGCCCGACGGCTCCAATTGGCGCGTGATCCTCAACACGACGCGCGACCAGATGAAGAGCGCGCCCACGTTCAAATATGAAAACACATGGGCGCAAAGCCGCGGACCCAACACCACCGCGACGACGCCCCCGCGCGCGCCGGCAAGCTCAAGCGCGCCCGCCCCCGCGCCCGTGTCGCCGACGCCCGGCGCGCCGGCGCAGACCGACCGCAATCCCCCCGCCGCGCGCTGACGCGCGCAAGGCTGGACAAGGCTGGCGAGACGAAGGCGGGCCCTGCGCCCGCCTTTTTCATGTCCCGCCGCGCCGCGCGGCGCCACCTCAAACGCCTGCGTCTCGCCTGCGTCTTGGCCATGGCCTTCGCAAGGATTGCCTTGGGGCGCGAATGCGGCCAAACAGGATGAAAGCGGAGGAGACGAACGTGGCGAACATCATGTCCCGCGCGGCGGTGGCCGTGGGCTCGATCAAGACTGAATTGAAGGATTTCCCCCTTCCCGACATTCCCACCGACGCCGGCCTGCTGCGCGTCACGGTCACCGGCATCTGCGGCAGCGACTGGGGCATGTACAAGAACGACAAGCCCGGCCCTCGCATTCTCGGCCATGAAATGGTCGGCGTGATCGAAAAGATCGGCGAGGCGGCCGCCTATCGCTGGGGCGTGAAGGAAGGCGATCTCGTCGCGCTGGAGGAATATCTGCCGTGCGGCCATTGCGAATATTGCCGCAGCGGCGAAATCCGCTCCTGCCTTGAGACGGACCAGCGCCTGCCGGGCAAGATCCGCTTCGGCTCGACGCCGATCACCGTCGCGCCCTCCCTGTGGGGCGGCTACAGCCAGTTCGTCTACATGCATCCGCGCACCATCGTGCACAAAGTGCCGGCGGGCGTGGAGCCCCATATCGCGGCCATGGCGCTGCCGCTCGGCAACGGCTTCCAATGGGTCTATTACGACGGCGGCGCGGGGCCGGGAAAAGCCATCGTCATTCAGGGCCCGGGCCAACAGGGATTGGGCGGCGTCATCGCCGCCAAAATCGCCGGCGCGGACGTGATCATCGTCTCCGGCCTGTCGGCCGACGAGAAGCGCTTCGAACTGGCGCGCGCGCTCGGCGCCACCCATACGGTGGCCGTCGACAAGGAGGAGCTGGGCGCCGCCGTCTCCCGCATCACGGGCGGGCGCATGGCCGACATCGTGCTCGATTGTTCCGGCATGGGACCGAAGAACATCAATCCTTCGCTCGGCCTGCTGCGCAAGCGCGGCGTGCTGCTCACGGTCTCGCGCGGCGAAGGAACCGACGCGCTCGACGTGAACCGGCTCATCAACAACCAGCTCACCCTGCGCGGCCTGCGCGGCCATTCCTACGAGGCGGTGGAAATGGCACTGCGGGTCATGGCGTCGAAAAAATTGCCGCTGGAGCTGATGTCCACCCATCGCTTCGGGCTTGGCGAAATCGACAAGGCGCTGAAGATCGTCGGCGGGCAGATGGAGGAACGCTCCATCCATATCTCCATCGACCCGTGGATGTGAGCAAGGCGCGCGCGCAAGCCAAACGCTGACGAGAGCGCGCGCCGCAGGGCGCGCGTCTT
>CAIXDD010000174.1 GCA_903918155.1 uncultured Hyphomicrobiales bacterium | reverse complement strand
GGGATCGGCGAGCGCGGCGCGCGCGAGCGCCAGCGCGAAGGCCAGCGCGACGACGGCGCCTGCGAGCGCGGACTCCGCGCGCCCCGTCCACATCGCCGCGCCGATCACGCAGACGAGCGCGCCCGCGTTCTTGGCGAGCATGAGGCGCAGGAACACGCCGTCGAGAAAAAGCGCGCGGGCGAGCGCGGCGCGATAATCATTGAGCCCGTTGAGGATCGCCATGGCGCCGGCTGCGCCGATCAGCCCGCGCAGGTCCGCAGGCGCCGCCAGCGCGCCCGCGAGCGCGCCAAGGCCCACGACAGCGGCGGCGACGAGGAAGCCGCGGTCGAGGCCCGCGCGCAGGGCTGGACGGCGCGCCCGCGCCTCCTGCGAATAGAAACGCGCGGCCGCCAGCCGCAGCCAGTCGAAGGCGAGGCCCTGCGCCAGCGTCGCGCCCGCCAGACCCAGCGCGAAACGGCCGAATTCCTGCGGCCCCAGAACGGCGGCGCAGGCGAGCCCCACGATCAGGCTGAACACGGCGTTGGAGAGAAAGGCGGCGAAGATCGTCATCGGCGTCCTGAATGGGCGAATCGACTCGCCGGCGCCCACCCTAGGCCGGCGCGCGGCGCCGACAAGCCGGCGCTCGCGCCGGGTTTGCCTCCGGGCCCGCCAAAGCCTATGAAATGCCATCCTTCGGAGCGGGCGCACCCCGCCCAGACAGAAAGCGCCATGGCCCGCGACGTCTCTGACACGACCCCCGTCTCCTCGCCGCGCGAGCTGACTGCATGGCTCGAAGCCGGCTGCAAGCCGCAGGGGCCGTTTCTGCTGGGCACCGAACACGAGAAATTCCCCTTCTATCTCGACGACCTTTCGCCCGTCCCTTACGAGGGCGCGCGCGGGCGCGGCGGGATCAAGGCCCTGCTGGACGGCGTGCAGGCGGCGACCGGCTGGGAGCCGATCACCGACGGCGCCGCGCTGATCGGCCTGTTCGATCCCAAGGCGGGCGGCGCGATCTCGCTGGAGCCCGGCGGCCAGTTCGAATTGTCGGGCGCGCCGCTTGAGGACGTGCATGGCACGCGCGACGAATTGCAGGCGCATATGACGGTCGCCAATGCGGTCGCCCAGCGCCACGGCGTCGGCTTTCTGGGTCTGGGCATGAGCCCGCTCTGGCGGCTCGACGAAACGCCGCGCATGCCCAAGAGCCGCTATCGCATCATGACCGATTACATGCCCAAGGTCGGCTCGCGCGGCCTCGACATGATGTACCGCACCTCGACGGTGCAGGTGAACGTGGACTTCCGCAGCGAAGCCGACATGGTGCGCAAGCTGCGCGTTTCGATCGCGCTGCAGCCCATCGCGACGATCCTGTTCGCCAATTCGCCTTTCGCCGACGGCCGCCTGAACGGGCGCCAGTCCGAGCGCTCGGAGATCTGGCGCGACACCGACAACCAGCGCGCGGGCATGCTGCCCTTCGTCTTCGAAGAAGGGTTCGGCTTCGAGCGCTATGTGGATTACGCGCTGCGCACGCCGATGTATTTCGTCAAGCGCGGCGAGACCTATCACGACGTGGCGGGCGCGGATTTCCGCCATTTGCTCGAAGGCCGGCTCGACGCGCTGCCGGGGCAACGCGCCACCATGTCCGATTGGGCGAACCACCTCTCCACGATTTTCCCGGAAGTGCGCCTCAAGCGCTATATGGAGATGCGCGGCGCCGATTCCGGCTCGCAGGCGCATATCCTCGCGCTCTCCGCATTCTTCGTGGGCCTGCTCTATGACGAGGATTGCCTCGCCGCCGCATGGGATCTCGTGAAGGGATGGAGCGCGCACGAGCGCCAGCGCCTGCGCGACGAGGCGCCGACGCGCGGCTTCGACGCGCAGATCGCAGGACGCAGCGCGCGCGACGTGGCGGCCGACGCGCTCGCGCTTTCGCGCGCAGGCCTGCGCAAACGCGCGCGGCGCGACGCGACAGGCGCCGACGAGACGATCTATCTCGATCTCCTCGACGAGCGCGTCGCGCGCGGCCGCACCGCCGCGCAGGAGCTGATCGCGCTGTTCGAGGGGCCCTGGAAGGGCTCGGTCCGGCCGGCCTTCGAAGCCTGCCGCTTGTGAAACCAATTGCGGACAATTTGATCCAATTGGTCAGGCAGGCGTCGACCATCGCGCGCGAAAGCCCTGCGAGTCTGTCCGTAAGTTACTGATTCAGGCGATTTTAACCAGAAGCGTTAGGGACTCGCCGCCCGCCCCTCGGCCATGCTCGCCCCATCAGACACGGGGGCCGACATGACCGAATCCAGCGCCAATCCTTCCAGCTTTCCGGCCGCGACGCCGCGTTCGGCGGCGGGCCTGCGCGACGCGCGGGCGGACGGCGGGGAACGCGACGTGACGCTGACCCGCAGCCGCGTGACGATCCGCCGCCGCTATGCGGGCGTGGGCATGAAGATCGCAGTCCCGACGCAGGCCTATCGCGGCGTGGTGCTCTCGCTGGAGGATGCGCCGCGCGGACGCGCGCATTTTCGCGTGACGCTGCGCCATGACGATCCCGATCTTAGCGTCATCCTGACGGAGGCCTTCGACGAGACGCAGATTCTCGCCGATTGGCGCGCCTGGGCCGATTTCCTCACCCAGAGCCCGCTGGTGGAGCGCGACGGCGGCGCGCTGGAGCCGGCGGAGCGCGAGGACGAGCCGGCGGGCGCGGACGCGGCATGTTGTCCCGCCATGGCCCGCAGGCGCGGGACGCCCGCCACATGGCGCAGCCGCGGGCGCTTTCAGCCGCGCCGGCGCATGGGCCTGACGCGGGGCGGCGCGCTGGGGGACATCGGCCTGCACAAGGGCGAGCGCGAGATCGTCTGTTATGAGTGAGACCAGGCGACGAGCACGCCGTCGAGCGCCAGCCCCGCGAACAGGATGAGCCCGGCGTCGCGGTTCGACCGGAAGAGCGCCAGCGCGGCGCCCACATCGTCGCGACGCATGCGCGCGACCTGCCAGGCCAGATGGGCGGCGAAGCCGGCGAGGCCGAGCCAGCTCGCAGGGCCGGCGCCCACGCCCCACAGCGCCAGAACGCCAGCGAGCGCCGCCGCGCCGTAAAAGGCGCCGACCCCGCTTTTCACGTCCTCGCCGAACAGGCGCGCGGTCGAGCGCACGCCGACGATGGCGTCGTCGCGCGCGTCCTGCAGCGCGTAGATCGTGTCATAGCCGATCGTCCAGAAGATCGCGCAGGCGTAGATGAGGAAAGCGGGCGCGGCCAGCGAGCCCATGGCGCCGGCCCAGCCCATCAGCCCGCCCCAGGCGAAGGCGAGGCCCAGCACCGCCTGCGGCCAGAAGGTGAAGCGCTTGGCGAAGGGATAGGCGGCCACGACGATCAGCGAGGCCATGCCGACGCCAATGGCGAACCAGTCGAAGGCGATGAGCACGAGCCCGCCGACGAGCGCGAGGCAGAGCAGGAAGATTTTCGCCTGGCGCGGCGTGAGCCGGCCTGAAGCGAGCGGGCGATGTTTCGTGCGCTCGACCTGCCGGTCGATGTCGCGGTCCACGAGATCGTTCCACGCGGAGCCCGCGCCGCGCATGGAGATCGCGCCGATCGTGAACAGCGCGAGATGGCCCCACAGGGGCGCGCGTCCCTGCGCGACGGCGGCCAGCGCATCCGACCACCAGCACGGCAGCAGCAGCAATTGCCAGCCGATGGGACGGTCGATGCGCGCAAGCTGCACATAGGGCGTCCAGGCCTGCGGAAGCCTGCGCAGGAGCGCATTGGGGGGAACGGAATCGGGAAGGGTCGGCACGTCGCTCAGGCGCGGGGCGCGGGCGCGCTCACAGCGGTCCGCGCGGCAATTGCAGCGCCGGCGGGCCGCCGACGGGACCGCCGAGTCCGCCCGCGGATTGTTGCTGCATCTTGCGCATTTCGGCGGCGACCTTGCACGCCTGCCCGGCCATCTGCCCGGTCTTGCCGCTGCCGTCCTTCACCTGTTCGACGATCTGTTCGGGGATGGAGCACCAGCTCTGGTTCTTCTCCATATAGGCCGCCATCTCGCGCTCGAGGGCGGCGAGATTGCGCAGGCGCGGACAGGCGGCGATGGGATCGAGCTTGCCATTGCCGGCCTTGCTCAATTTGTTGAGCGCCTCGATATGGCCCTGACGTTTCTGCTGCAAGGCGGCGATGTCCTCGTTGCAGCTCTGCGCGGCGGCGCCGACGACGCCCGCCAGGAGGACGCCCACAGACAGGGCCGCGGCTTTCAGCATTGCGCTCATTCGATCACCCATGCACGCGCGACGGCCGGCCCGGACCAGCGACGTCCCGAGAAGACGCCTGTCTTACCAAGCCCGGCGGACCAAGGGCAAGCCAGAGCCCGGCGGAGCGCGCGCCCTTGGCCGCCTATGGCGAAGGATCGGGACGGGAAACCGGTCGAATGCGCCCCATCGCCGCCTTCCGCCGGCGGCGGGAATGTGGGACACCGGCGGCATGGCTCGATACGATTTCAACGCCCAGCGGCTTTGTGTGGCGGCGGACCTTGCGCCGGGCGCGCGGGTCCCCCTCTCGAAGGAGCAATCGAATTACCTCCTGAACGTGCTGCGCATGCGCGAGGGCGATCCTTTGCTGGCCTTCAACGGCCGGCATGGGGAATGGCGGGCCAGGCTCGTCGCCGCCAGCCGCAAGGAGGCCGCCCTCGCCGTGGAGGCGCAGGAGCGGGCGCAGACGCCGGCGGGCGACGTGGACTACCTTTTCGCCCCGCTCAAGCACGCCCGGCTGGACTACATGGCGCAGAAGGCCGTGGAGATGGGCGCGACCCGGCTGCGGCCCGTGCTCACCCGGCGCACGCAGGCCCAGCGCGTGAATGTGGAGCGCATGCGCGCCAATTGCGTCGAGGCGGCCGAGCAATGCGGCCTGCTGACCCTTGCGCAGGTGGAGGAGCCCGTCCGTCTGGAGCGCGCCCTCGCCGATTGGCCCGCCGACCGCTTGCTCGTGTTCTGCGACGAAGACGCCCCCGTGGGCGATCCGGTCGCCGCGCTGCGGGCGGCCGCCGGCGCGACGGCCCCGCCGCTGGCGGTCCTGATCGGCCCGGAAGGGGGATTCGACGAGGCGGAGCGGCGCATGCTGCTGGCCCTGCCCGGCGCGCTGCCCGTCTCGCTGGGGCCGCGCATCCTGCGGGCGGACACGGCCGCCGTGGCGGCGCTCGCCGCCGTCCAGATCGCCTTGGGCGACTGGCGCTAAGTGACTCGCTCTCAAGGACTCGCAATAGCGCCCGGCGCCTTGCGCGCCTGAATTTTCATGAGCGCGCGCGGATAAGTCGCCCGGCTGCGGCCATGTTCACGATCTCGCCACGATCTTGCCTCAGGCAGGAAGTCCTTCGTTTTTAACGAATCGTTCACCACAGGCCGGAGCCTCATGCCCCTGTTCCCCCGCCGATTGCGATTGCGCGTTCGTCTGGCCGCCGGCGCCGCCTTTTTCGCCGCGGCGCCCATAGGCGCGTCGGCGCAGGAGATTTTGGCGGAGGCCAATCGCTGCGCGATCTACGGCGCCGGCTATGTCGCGCTGATGAGCGGCGAGGGATGCGCGCGCATCGGGGAACGGATGCGGGTGGAGGTCGAGGGCGGGCCGCGCGCCGTCGCAAGCCCCCCGCCCGGGGCGCTGGGCTATGCGCCCGTGGCGACCGGCTCCGTCAG
>CAIXDD010000173.1 GCA_903918155.1 uncultured Hyphomicrobiales bacterium | reverse complement strand
GCGCGGCAAGATGGACAAGTGCACCTATTGCGCCGGCGGCCCCGAGGCCGACCTCACTCAGGCGGAATATGTGAAATACGGCGCCAACCGCCTGGCGGAAGGCAAGCTGCCGATCTGCGCGGAAATGTGCTCCACCAAGGCGCTTCTGGCCGGCGACGGCGCGATCATCGCCGAGATCTACAAGGAGCGCGTGACCCGTCGCGGTTACGGCTCCGGCGCCTGGGGCTGGAAGACGGCCTATAAGGACGGCGTCGCGCTGTGACGTTCCACGAAGGCGCGCGGCCCCTGAGGGCCGCGCCGCATGCGCAATCGACAACAGAGAGCAAGCCGATGAAAACGGCCATCCAATTTTTCCGCGTCGGCGCCTTCGCGCTGCTCGTGGGTTTCGCTGCGGCGCAGATCGCCGCCGTCTCTCCCGCCAGCGCCCAGCAGGCGCCCAATCCCACCGCGCAATCGGTGAAGGAAGACCAATTGCTCAACGCGCTGAAGCCGGGCGCTTCGGTCAGCGGGCGCATCACGATTCCCGATCAGAACGCCGGCACGCTCATTCAGCCGCAGGGCCAGACCTGGCGCGCTTTCCATCAGAGCACGCTGCCCGTCATCGGCGCCGTCGCCGTGATCGGCACGATCGCGCTGCTGGCCGTGTTCTTCTTCGTGCGCGGGCGCGTGAAGATCGACGGCGGCTTCTCCGGCCGCACGGTCACGCGCTTTGGCGGGTTCGACCGTTTCGTCCATTGGGTGACGGCCTCCACCTTCATCGTTCTGGCGCTGTCGGGCCTCAACCTCACGTTCGGCAAGTCGCTCATCGCGCCCTTGTTCGGGGAGGCGGCCTTCGCCTCGCTCGCCGGCTATGGGAAGATCGCGCATAATTATCTGGCCTTCCCCTTCATGGCCGGCGTCGCGCTGATGTTCATCATCTGGGCGAAGGACAATGTGCCCAACAAGCTCGATCTCGACTGGATCAAGGCGGGCGGCGGCCTGTTCGTGAAGGGCGCGCATCCCCCGGCCAAGCGCTTCAACGCCGGCCAGAAGGGCATTTTCTGGATCGTGGTGATCGGCGGCCTCGTCATGTCCGTCTCGGGCTGGCATCTCCTGTTCCCCTTCAGCGACGGGCATTTCGTGTCCGAACAGCAGTTTTGGGTGAACGTGCACGGCGTGCTCTCGATGGTGTTTATCGCCGTCATGCTGGCCCATGCCTATATCGGCTCGGTCGGCATGGAGGGCGCGTTCGACGCCATGGCCGCCGGCGAGGTGGACGAGAACTGGGCCAAGGAGCACCATTCGCTCTGGCTCGAGGAACAGAAACAGCTGGGCGCGAAAACGCCGCCCCGCGCCGTCCCGGCGGAATGAACCGCGGACGCGTCTTTGAAATGGCCGGGTTCGCCCGGCCATTTTCTTTTGAGGGCGCGCGCGCCTTTCGATAGGGTGCGCGCGTCACAGGCGGGTCGGCGCATAGGCAGGATATGAACATCATCGGACTGGCCGGCTGGAGCGGGGCGGGCAAGACGACGCTTTTGTCGCGGCTGATCCCGCATCTGAAGGCGCGCGGCCTCGCCGTCTCGACGATCAAACACGCCCATCACGCCTTCGACGTGGACGTTCCGGGCAAGGATTCCTGGATGCATCGGCAGGCGGGCGCACGCGAGGTGCTCGTGGCCTCCGCCAATCGTTTCGCGCTGATGCATGAATTGCGCGGCGCGCCCGAATGGAGCCTGCCGCAATTGCTCGACAAGCTCAGCCCCGTCGATCTCGTGATCGTGGAGGGGTTCAAGCGCTGCGGCCATCCCAAGATCGAGGTCCATCGCCTCGCGAACGGCAAGCCCTTTCTATGGCCGCAGGATCCCGACGTGGCGGGGATCGCCTGCGACGCGGCGCCGGGGCCGGGCGCGCCGGAATGGGCGCATCTGGACGATGTGGGGGCCGTGGCCGATATGATGTTGCGCGCGGCGCTTCCCGCCGCGCAGGTGCGCGCGCGGCTCGCCGCGCAGGATTGAGGCGAGGCGCGCATGGCGCAATTGAGCGACGATTGTTTCGCCTTCGGCGGCCCGATGCTCACCATCGACGAGGCGGGCGCGTTGATCCGCGCCCGCACGCGCCCGCTCAGCGAGAGCGCGCTGGTCGCTTTGGGCGAGGCGGACGGGCGCACGCTCGCGCAGGACGTGATGGCGCCGCTGGCCTTGCCGCCTTTCGCCAATTCCGCCGTGGACGGCTACGCCGCGCGTTTTGCGGATCTGGCCGCGCAGGGCGAGACGGTGCTGCGGGTCGCCGGCCGCGTGGAGGCGGGCGCGGCCGCCTCCGCGCTCGCGCCCGGCGCTGCCGCGCGCGTCTTCACCGGCGCGCCCATGCCGGCGGGCGCCGATATGGTCTTCATGC
>CAIXDD010000172.1 GCA_903918155.1 uncultured Hyphomicrobiales bacterium | reverse complement strand
TCGGAGGCCGTAATTAAAGATGGAATTATGCAGCATCAAGATATCAACTTTGCTGCCTTTCCGGGCCTGCCTGAGTCCGAATTAGAGGACTTTATCGACACAAACTCCTATTCCGCCAGCTTCCTCGAAACTTTCTCCGTTGACCTATCTTCGATACCCAAACGACGCAAAAAGAAGAAATGGTCCGAACGAATGGAGCTCGCCTTCCAAAGCGTAGGCAAAGGGTGGGATAAAGCGGTCTGCGTGAAATCCAAACAATTAGTGCTTGAGGCCGCTTTGTCACGGGATGATGCATACAGCGTCCACGGAACAAACATTCTTAAACAGCTGAAGGCGGAATTGGAGAGAAAGTTAAGAAAGATATGAAAACGCCCGGCCATCGGCCGGGCGTTTCGCGTTTCAGGCTCGCGCCAGCGGCGCGCCGCTTACTTCGGGTGGCCGCTGGCCTTGATGAGCATGTCCTCGAGCCGGCCAAGCGTCTGCATGGTGGAGAGCGCGTCCGCCACCGAGCAATTGGGCGCGCGCTTTTCCTGAATGGCGGCGATGAATTCGCGGTCCTGATTTTCGAACCCGTTCATCGAAGGCGCCACGCCCGCGAGATCGATCTTCTTGCCATGGCCGTCGGTGAGATCGTCATAGAAGGAGACCCATGTGCCCTTGTCGCACATGTAGCGATAGGGCGAGCCGATGGGGCCGTCGTCGTTGAAGGACAGCGACAGGACGCAGACCGCGCCCGAGGGCGTCTTCATGACGATGCCCATGTCCATCGCGATCTTCAGTTCGGGATGATAGGGGCCCTGCACGGCATAGGCCTCGGAGACCTTCTCGCCCGTCTGATAGGAGAACAGGTCCACCGTGTGGCAGGCGTGATGCCACAGGAGATGATCGACCCAGGAGCGGGGCTGGCCCAGCGCGTTCATATTGGTGCGGCGGAAGAAGTGGGTGTGCGCCTGCATCTGCTGCAGGACCACGCCTTCCTTGCGCAGCTTGTCGTTCATGTATTGATGCGACGGGTTGAAGCGGCGCACATGGCCGGCCATCGCCGTCACGCCCGTCTCCTTCTGCACGCGCACGATGCGCTCGGCGTCCGCCACGCTGTCGCACATGGGGATCTCGATCAGCACATGCTTGCCCGCGCGCATGGCGATCTCGGCCTGGTCGGCATGGACCTGCGTGGGGCCGGTGATGATGACGGCGTCGACGTCCTTGCGGCTCACGGCGGCTTCGTAATCGGTGAGCGCGGCGGGGACGGAATAGGTCTCGGCGAATTTCTGCGCGCCTTCGGCGGTGCGGGTCTGGACGACGGTGATTTCAGCGCCGGGAATTGCCTTGAGCGCCTTCGCATGCGCATTGGCCATGGCGCCATTGCCGCTGATGCAGAATTTCATGGGATTTTCCTCTCCTATGAGCGCCTCGCGGCGCGGTTTCAGCCCGGCTTGCGCCGGCGAATTCAACCATGGGCGCATAGCATGCCGGCCCCGCCGCGCAAAGACCGGGCGGCGATCCGCGCGCGCCGGCGATGCGTAGACCAAGCGTGATCAGGTTTGGCGCAGGGGGTTCGCATGAGCAGAAGCGTTGCGGCCGTCTTCGGCGCGGGCGGCGGGATCGGGGCGGCGCTCGCCGACGGGCTCGCGGCTGAGGGATTCGACGAGACGATCCGTTTCGCGCGCCGCAGCGCCGGCGCCGCGCGCGGGGATCGCGCGCAACCGCCGCTGGTGGACCTGACGGACGAGGCCAGCGTCGCGCAGGCGGCCGCCTATGCGCAGGCGCGCGGCGAGGTGCGGCTGGTGATCTGCGCCGCAGGCTTCCTGCATGACGCGCGTTTCGCGCCGGAGAAAAGCCTCAAAAGCCTCGATCCCGCGCATATGGCCCATGCTTTCGCGGTCAACGCCATGGGCCCGGCCCTCGTGATGAAACATATGCTGCCGCTGTGCCCGCGCGAGGGGCGCTTCGTCTTCGCCGCGCTCTCCGCGCGCGTGGGCAGCATCGGCGACAATCAGCTGGGCGGCTGGCATTCCTATCGCGCGTCGAAGGCCGCGCTCAATCAATTCGTGCGCACGGCCGCCGTGGAGCTGGCGCGCACGCGCGCCCAGGCGATCGTCGTCGCGCTGCATCCGGGCACGGTGGCGACGCCGCTCTCGGGCCCCTTCGCCAAGAGCGGGCTCGACGTGCGCCCGCCCGATGTCGCGGCGCGCGAGCTTTTGCGCGTGATCGCAGGCCTTGCACCGGCCGACACCGGCGGCTTCTTCGACCACAAGGGCGCGCCCGTGCCCTGGTGAGGCGCGATCGTTCCGCCCCGCGCGGCGCCGGCTGCGCCGCGCGCGATGGGCTTGCCCCTGCGGCTTGACGCGGATCGCGTCACTCGGCGTCGGGCTGCGTCTCGGGCGCGGCGGCGGCGAAAGCGGGATGGGCCTTGCAGGCCGCCTCGACCTCCAGAATGCGCTTGAAGCCGGAGAGATCCGCGCCGAAGCGATGGGCGTTGGCGAGCTGCGGGATCAGGCAGATGTCGGCGAGCGTGGGTTGCGCGCCGAAGCAGAAGGGCCCCGTCTCGCCGGCGAGCAATTTCTCGCATGCGGCGAGCCCGTCGTAATTGACTTCCTTCGCCCATTGGTTCGCCTTGGCCTCGTCGAGCCCATAAGCCTTGAGCTTGTTGAGCACGCCGAGATTCTGCACGGGATGCACGTCGCAGGCGATGGCCAGCGCGAAGGCGCGCACTTTGGCGCGGCGCACGGGGTCTTTGGGCAGCAGCGGCGGTTCGGGAAAGGTCTCGTCGAGCCAGTCGAGGATCGCGAGCGATTGGGTGAGCGTTTCGCCGCCGTCGAGCACGAAAGCGGGCACGAGGCCCTGCGGATTCACGTCGAGATACTCGGCCGCCTTGTGCTCGCCCTTGCGCAAATGGCGGAACGCATGCTCGACGCGCACGCCCTTGAGGTTCAAGCCGATGCGCACGCGATACGACGCGCCGCTTCTGAAATATCCGATGAGCTTCATATGTCCTGGCCTCTCGCTCCTAAGTCGGGCGGACCCTAACCTGCGGGGCGCCGGGGTCAATGCGGGAAAAGGCCCGAAGGGCCCTTGCCATCGGTCTTGAGCGGCGCCATCGTTTCGCTTTCGTCATGGGGCTTAAGGGAGAAAGCGTCCGATGATCACCAAACGCGAATTCATGGCCGGGGCCGCAGCGGCCGGCTTGGCCTCGACGCTGTCGCCCTCTTGGGCGCAGGCGCAGAGCGTGGACCTGCTCAAGATCTTCGTGCCGGCGGCGCCGGGCGGCGGCTGGGATCAGACCGCGCGCGCCATCGAGAACGCGATGCGCGGCGCGAAACTGATCGGCGGCGCGCAGATCACCAATGTGCCGGGCGCCGGCGGCGCCGTCGGCCTGCCGCAATTCCTCAATCAGTGGAAGGGCCAGGGCAATTCGCTGATGGTCGCCGGCATGGTGATGGTGGGCTCCCTCATCGCCAACAAGAGCCCCCTGAGCCTCTCGCAGGTGACGCCGATCGCGCGCCTCACCGGCGAGTTCCAGGCGCTCGTCGTCCCCGCCAGCTCGCCCTTCAAGACCGCGCAGGATTTCTTCGCGGCGCTGAAGGCCAATCCTGAAAAGGTCCCCGTCGCCGGGGGATCGGCGGGCGGCTCCGACCATATCCTGCTGGGCATGATCGCCAAGGCGCTCGGCGTGCCGGCGCCCAAGGTGAGCTATGTCGCCTTCGCGGGCGGCGGTCCGGCCACGGCGGCCATTCTGGGTTCGCAGGTCGCCGCCGGCGTCTCGGGCTATGGCGAATTCGGCGAGCACATCAAGTCCGGCAAGATGCGCCTGCTGGCGATCTCGGCCGACAAGCGCCAGGCGGGCATCGACGCGCCGACGCTGAAGGAAGCGGGCGTGGACGTCGAATTGTTCAACTGGCGCGGCGTTTTCGCCCCTCCCGGCGTCAGCGAGGACCAGCGCAAGGCGATGGTCGCGCTCGTCGAGGCGATGGCGAAATCGAAAGAATGGGCCGCCCTGTGCGAAAAGAACGACTGGACGCCGATCACCCTCACCGGCGCCGATTACGGCAAATATATTGAATCGGAGACGATCCGCATTCGCGACATTCTGAAAGACCTCGGTCTTGCCTGAGAATGTCGTCGAAGCCCGACTCCCGCCGCGCGCGGGAGTCGGGAAAAGCGAGCTGGCCCTGTCGCTGGGCCTGCTCGCCCTGTCGGGGCTCGTGCTCTGGCAGACGCTGGAGATCCCCGTCTCTCCGATTTACGCCCGCGTGGGCCCCACGATCATTCCCATGATGACGGCGCTGGGCCTGTGCGCGCTGTCGCTGGCGCTCATCGTCATGGCGCTGCGCGGCGGCTGGCAGACGGACGAGGAGCGCGCCTATCGGGCGGACCCCAAAGCGCTCGCCTGGCTCGCCGCGGGCCTGCTGGCCAATATCCTGCTGATAGGCTCCGCAGGCTTTACGATCGCCTCCGTCGTGATGTTCACGCTCGCCAGCAAGGCCTTCGGCTCCACGCGCCTCGCGCGCGACGCGGGCATCGGCTTCGCCTTCGCGCTCGCCTCTTATTTCGGCTTCGCCAAGGCGCTCGGCATCAATATCGGCGCCGGCGTCCTTGAACGCGCGCTTGAAGCCGTTCCGGGACTTTTCTGATGGACACATTCGCGCATCTTGCGGACGGTTTCGCCGTCGCGCTCACGCCCGTCAATCTCATGTGGTGCCTTGTGGGCGTGACGCTGGGCACCGCCATCGGCGTGCTGCCAGGCCTCGGGCCCGGCCTCACCATCGCCTTGCTGCTGCCGATCACCTTCAAGGTGGAGCCGACGGCCGCCTTCATTCTCTTCGCGGGCATTTATTACGGGGCGATGTATGGCGGCTCGACGACGTCGATCCTGCTCAACACGCCCGGCGAAAGCGCGACCATCGTCACAGCGCTCGAAGGCAATAAAATGGCGCGCGGCGGGCGCGCTGGCGCGGCGCTGGCGACATCCGCCATCGGCTCCTTCGTCGCGGGCACGCTGGGCACGCTGGGCATCGCCTTTCTGGCGCCCGTCGTGGTGGACGTCGCGCTCAGTTTCGGGCCTGCGGATTATTTCTCGCTGATGGTGCTCGCCTTCATCACCGTGTCGGCGGTGCTGGGCTCCTCGGCCCTGCGCGGTCTCGCCGCGCTGTTCCTGGGCATCTGGCTCGGGCTCATCGGCGTGGACCTGCAGACCGGACAGGCGCGCTTCACCTTCGGCCTGCAGGAATTGCTCGACGGCGTGAATGTGATCGTCGTGGCCGTCGGCCTCTTCGCCGTGGGCGAGACGCTCTATATGGCGGCCCGCCGCCATTCGGGGGGCGACGAGATCGTGCCGCTGCGCGGCTCGCTCTGGATGACGGCGGAGGAATGGGCGCGCTCGTGGAAAGCCTGGTTGCGGGGCGCGGCGCTGGGCTTTCCCATCGGCGCCATGCCCGCCGGCGGGGCGGAGATTCCCACTTTCCTCAGCTATTACATAGAGAAGAAGCTCTCGCGGAAACCCGAGGAGTTCGGACGCGGCGCCATCGAAGGCGTGGCGGGACCGGAAGCGGCCAATAACGCCTCCGCCGCCGGCGTTCTCGTGCCGATGCTCACGCTGGGCCTGCCCACGTCGGCGACGGCCGCCATCATGCTGTCGGCTTTCCAGAGCTATGGAATCAATCCCGGCCCCATGCTGCTCACCACCCAGCCGCAGCTCGTCTGGGGCCTCATCGCGTCGCTGCTCATCGGCAATGTGATGCTGCTGGCGCTGAACCTGCCGATGATCGCCATCTGGGTGAAGATGCTGCAAATCCCCGCGCCGATCCTCTATGCGGGCATTCTGGTCTTCGCCACCATCGGCACCTATGGCATTTCGCAATCGCCCGTCGATCTCGTGCTGCTCTATCTCATCGGCGCCATGGGCTTCCTGATGCGGCGCTATGATTTTCCCACGGCGCCGGTCATCATCGGCATGATCCTGGGGCCGCTGGCGGAGCAGAATTTCCGGCAGGCGATGACGATCTCAGCCGGCGACTGGACCGTCTTCTTCACGCGCCCGCTCTCCGCAAGCATTCTGGCGCTCGCGCTCCTCGCGCTGCTGGCGCCGAAGCTCTATGCGCTGGCGACGCGGGCGCGCTGACGCGCAGGCGATGAGCGATGCAGGCGGCCCGCGCGAAGGCGCGAAGGCCGCCTAATGTTTGGCGCCCTTGCCCGGGGCGGCGGGCCCGCGGTCCACATAGGCGATGCCGATCGCCGAGGCGATGAACACGCAATGGATGATCGTCTGCCAGAGAATCCCCGTCTCGGTGAAGGCCGCGCGCGGCGTGCCGAGATTGCCGGCCTCGATGAAGGTGCGCAGCAGGTGGATCGAGGAAATGCCGACGATGGCCATGGCGAGTTTCACCTTCAGCACGCCGGCGTTGACATGGCTCAGCCATTCGGGCTCGTCGGGATGGCCCTTCAGGTTGAGGCGGGAGACGAAGGTCTCGTAACCGCCCACGATCACCATGACGAGCAGGTTCGAGATCATCACAACGTCGATGAGGCCCAGAACCATGAGCATGATCTGCTGTTCGGTGAAGGAGAAGGAATGGGTGACGAGATGCCACAGCTCCTTCATGAACAAGATGACATAGACGACCTGCGCGAGAATGAGGCCGAGATAGAGCGGCAATTGCAGCCAGCGCGAGCCAAAGATCAGCCAGGGCAAAGGCTGCAGCTCGACGGCCGGGGGATTCTCTTGCGCGCCGGCGGGATCGATCTGGCCGTTTGCGTCCTCGCGTGAGTCCTTTCGTGCGTCCATTGCGTTTCAGCTCCTGTGCGGCCGGCGGTCCGGCGGCGCGCGCCGCCGTCCCCTGTCACTAGCGAAACTGGCGGCGCGACGGAAGCGTCTTTCAGGAGGAGAGCCGCCAAGTTCGCAGCCCGCTCGCGACGCCCCCTTGCGACGCCCGCTCGCCGCCGCCGCTTGCGAGTCCCCCTTGCGACGCCCCTTGCCCACAGGCGCGCGCGCGCTCATCCTGACGCGCTGCCCCATCACGCGCCCGCAGGCGCCCGAGGAGCCCGCATGAAGCCGATCCTGACGCTGACGCTGAACCCCACCATCGACGAAGCGGCCGAAGCCGACCGCGTGCGCCCCGTCCACAAGGTGCGCACGACCGGCGGGCGTTTCGATCCCGGCGGCGGCGGAGTGAACGTCGCGCGCGTGGTCATCACGCTGGGGGGTCAGGCTTTCGCGCTTTACATGGCGGGCGGCGTGACGGGCGTGGTTCTCGACGAATTGCTGCGCAAGCGCGCCATTCCCGCCCGGCGGATCGACATCGCCGGCGACACGCGCATCAGCCATACGGTGTTCGAGCGTGCGACGGGTCTTGAATATCGCTTCGTGCCCGAAGGGCCGAAGGTGTCGGAGCCTGAATGGCGGGCCATTCTCGCCGCCGTCGAGACCGCCGAATTCGATTATGTGATCGCCAGCGGCAGCCTGCCGCGCGGCGCGCCCGTGGATTTTTACGCGCGCCTCTCCCATCTCGTGCGCAAGCGCGGCGCGCGCCTGGCGCTCGACACATCGGGCGAGGCGCTGAAAGCGGCCGCAGCCGAAGGCGGATTGCATCTCGTCAAACCCAGCCAGAGCGAGTTCGAAGCGCTGACGGGCGTCGCGATCCAGGAGCCGGGCGCGCTGGAGGAGGCGGCGCGCGCGCTTCTCGCCAAGGGCGGCGTGGAGACGCTGGCCGTCACGCTCGGCCATGAAGGCGCCCTGCTCGCCCATGGCGGCGAGACCCTGCGCCTGCCCGCCCTTCCGGTGGAGGCGAAAAGCGCGGTGGGCGCGGGCGACAGTTTCATGGCAGCGATGGCCCTTGCGCTGGTGCGCGGAGAGAGCCCGCGCAAGGCGTTTCTATGGGGCATGGCGGCGGGCACGGCGGCGGTTCTGACGCCGGGCACGGACCTGTGCCGGCGCGAGGACGTCGAGCGTCTGCATCGCGAATTCGCTGCGTTGCCGCAGCTCGGCTAGCGGCTCTCGCAAGGCGCGCCTAAAAGGGCGCAGCGCCGCGCGAGCGCCTGCGCGCGTTCGCCCGGCATCATGCGCGCAGGCGGCGAGCCTTGCATTGATCTTCGCATGAAGCCTTGCGTCGAAGCCGCGCCGGAGGCTGCCTCGTCGTCGTCCGTCGCCACCACATCGGCGCGCCGCGCCTCAAGCCGCAGGAGCGCGAGCGCGCGCGATTGGCAATCGGCGAGATGGGCCGCCAGATTTTGCGCGGAGACTTGCGCGGCCGCAGCGCAAGAGTCCGACACGCGCGGGCGCAAACGCTCCCCCGCATCCCCTTGCGCCAGCGCAAGCGCGCCCGCCGCGCCGATGAGCGCAGCGGACAGACATGTCATCATCGTCCTGATGCGCATGATGACGTCCCATCGAGACGGGCGCTTAATCGCGCGGCCCGCGCGCGCCGTCGGTCTCGTCGTCGTCTTCGTCGTCGTCTTCGCTTTCCTCGTCGTCTTGCGCGACCTTCGGCGCGGCGCGGGCGGGCGCGGAACCGCCCACCACCGCCCCGCCCATGAAGGAGGGCGGATCGCTCGCGGGGAAGGATTCCTCCGAGCCCTCGGTCACCGCGTCCTTCTCGCGTCGCGCGGGGCCCGGCGTATCCATGTCGCTGTCCTTGCGGATCGGGTCCTTGCGCGAGGCGTCCGCATCCGGCTTCAGGTCGTGATCCTTGGTTTTCGGCATCGGTCTCTCCTGCGGTCTCTCAATCGAGCGTACGCCGCGCGAGATCGGGCAAGATCAGAGCAAGATCGGCGCAAGATCGGCGCAAGCTCAGCGCACGCGGCCAAGGCCGCCGCGCAGGAAGGGAAAGAGGCGCTCCAGCGCCGAATAGATCGCCGCGAAAACGACGGCGATGATCACCAGACTCAGCATGACGAGCGCTTCGCCCGTCCAGAATGCGGCGCTGCCCATGATGTCCTCCCGTGCGCTCCCTTGCGCCTCCCTAGCGCCTCCCTAGCGCCTCCCTAACGCCTGCCGTGCGCGCGCCTGCTCGCCGTTCAGCCGTTGGTTCAACGCGCAAGCGGAGCGGAAGTTCGGCGGGCCCGGGGCCGGCTTGCGCTTTCGGGGATTTGCGCGGAAACTGGGGGCGTAGAGTTCAGGGGGCGCTTATGGGTCGCAAGTTTCTCGTCACCGCCATTCTCGTCGGCGGCTCTCTCGCAAGCGCCGGCTTCGCCTCCGCGCAGGGCCGCAAGCCCGCCGCCGACGTGATCGTCACTCTGGTCAACGCCTCCGATTCGGCGGTCGTGTTCTTCGACGCCCGCAAGGACGCGGCGGCGGTGGGCGGCCAGAATCTTTTGAAGGGGGCGGTCGCGCCCAAGGCGTCGGCGCGGGTGAACATCGGCAAGGATTGCGCGGTGACGCTGGCCGTCGATTTCGAAAACGGCGGCTCCATCGAGCCCATGGCGCATAATTTCTGTCGCGACCGGACCCTGCGTCTCACCTCGGAGTGAGCCGCGCGCCGAAAAACGATCTGACGGGACGTCGCGCGCCTGGTACCACCTCCCGGGCTCGAACCGGGGACCTCCAGATCCACAATCTGGC
>CAIXDD010000171.1 GCA_903918155.1 uncultured Hyphomicrobiales bacterium | reverse complement strand
TTCTCTCTGCACGGCCGTGGGGGCGGCCTTCGGGGGAAAAGCTGCGGCCATGCCGCTCTCATGCGATGCAATATGCTTTTGTGCGGCGCAAAACACCAGAGCCGTTTTGTCGGATCAGCTATGCGCTAAACGCAATGCTCCGGGTAAGTTTTCGGAAACCAATTCGAAAAAAATCCTCATGAGCGGTGATCCGACCCTATTCCGGCGTCGTAGACGGCTAATATCAACATCAGGAATGCGGCTGGCGCATTGCCGCTGCGCAATATGTGGCGCGTCGCACAGCTTTCTCCCTGTCTGCGGCGCTCACGCCTCTCCCCTGTTGCTATAGGCGGCGTTGCCCAGACCGGTCCCGATCGTGATCGCTCCCCATTTGGTGAGGCCACGCATGAGCGGAGCTTGGCTGAGGCCCTGCACGACCGCGTCGTTATGCATGAGCACGCAGACGCCTTGTCCGCCGATTCGGGGCAGGGCGAGGGCGAGGCTGCGGGGCAGGTTGAAGCGCTCCGCGTGCCAATTGCCGCCCGGCAGGTTCTGGCCGCCGCGGCTGATCGATCCGTCGGCCGCGATCAGGCCGGGGCAGGCGACCCCCACGAAAGGCGCGAGCTTCAGCCCCTCCGCTTCGGCTCGCTCGATGAGGCCGCGCGCCATGTCGACCAGCCGCTCGAGCGTCGCCTTGCGGCTGGGCTTCTCGTCGGCGTGGCGCCAGAGTTTCGTCTTCCAGGCCTGCGCGCGCGACAAATCCGGCGCGAGGTCGAAGCGCGGACGCACGATCCCCACGCGCACATTCGCGCCTCCGATGTCGACGGCCACGAAACCGTCATGGCCGGCCAGCGTCCAGGCGGGCGTGAGATGGGCGGCCCCGATCAGCCCCGCCTCGTCGGGATCATGAGCGATGGGCGCAAGCTCGGTCTGGACGCCCTGCGTCTTCAGCAGCACGGCGGCCCGGCCGATGGCCAGCTCGCCGACGCGCGAGCCGCGCAGCCCGCCGCCCACCGCGATGGCCTGGCATCCCTCCCAGCCCTTGCTGCGCAGGAAATGCGAGATCACTTTCGCCAGCTCCTGCGCGAAGGCCTCGATGGCGGCGAGCACGAGGCCCGCCTCCGCCACGTCGCCCCGGGCGATGGCGGCGTCGAGTTTCTTCTTGCCCACTTGCGCGGAGGGCGTATCGCCCAGCGGATCGACGTCCGACTCGGGCATTTGCGCGCGCAGATCGTCGAGAATGCGCGAAAAGGCCCGCTTGCTGGCCCGGTCGCCCAAAAAACCCTGCGGGTCCGCGCCGGGGCCGCGATCCTTCAATTCGAGATTATAGCTCTCGACGATCACGCCGGGCAGTTCGCGCGCGCCATGGGCGAGGATCCGCCCGCCCGCCGCCGGGTCGCCCGGCGCGTCCTTTTCCCTGCGTTCGGCCATGCGCTGCGCTCCGCCCTGCCGGGCGCCAACGCGGGCGCATGGTCCTGCGTTCCCCGCGCTAGGCGCTGAGCGCGTCCACCTCGGCGATCTCCTGCGCCGTCAGGCGCCATCCGGCGGCCGCGACATTGGCGCGCACCTGTTCGGGCGACATGGCGCCCGCGATGACGCTGGCCACCGGCGCGCGCGCCGCCAGCCATGAAAAGGCGAGATCCAGCAGATTGCGCTCGCGCGCCTGCGCGAAGGCCGACAGCGCCTCCACGCGCTCCCAATTGCGCGGCGTCATATAGCGGCTTTCGAAATTGCGCTGGCGGGCGAAGCGGGTGCCTTGCGGCAGGCCCTCGCCGCGCGCGTATTTGCCCGTGAGCATGCCCGAGGCGAGCGGGAAATATGGCAGGAGGCCGAGGCCATAGGCCGTCATCGCCGGGATCAGGTCGGCCTCCGGCTTGCGGAAGAGAAGGCTGTATTCGTCCTGACAGGAGATGAAGCGCTCCAGACCGCAGCTGCGCGCGGTCCATGCCGCCTCCACGACCTCCCAGGCCGGCTTGTTGGAGCAGCCCACATAACGAACCTTGCCCTGCCGCACGAGATCGTCGAGCGCGCGCAGCGTCTCCTCGATGGGCGTGAGCGGATCGGGAAAGTGGAATTGATAAAGGTCGATCCAGTCGGTCTTCAGCCGCGTGAGGCTGGCCTCGACCGCATTCATGACATAGCGGCGCGCGCCGCCCTTGAGCCGGCCTTCCGCATCCATCGGCGCGCCGAATTTCGTCGCGAGCACGATGTCCTTGCGGTGCGGTCCGAGAATGTCGCCCAGCGCGCGTTCCGAACCGCCGCGCTCGCCATACATGTCCGCCGTGTCGAAAAGCGTCACGCCGGCGTCGAGCGCGGCGTGGACCACGGCGGCGGAGCCGGCGAGATCGAGCCGTCCGCCCAGATTGTTGCAGCCAAGCCCGACCAGCGAGACGCGCAAGCCGCTGCGACCCAGATTGCGTTGCTCCATCCACGCCTCCTCCAGAGGGGCCGGCTTCGTCCGGCCTTGTCGCCCAAACCGCAGGCGGGGTGTCATTGTTCAATCTTCGCATGCGTTTGGAAAGGGCTCTTCGCCCTCCGGGCGCGGGGTCTGGCCTTGCCTTGTCCGCGCGCGCGATGTTCAAATGACGGCGGAGTTTGGCATGGTCGTCATCGAAGAGCTTGAACGCGCGCAGGACGCGCTCGCCCGTTGTCTGCGCGAATGCGATCGCGCCGTCGCATTCACCGGGGCGGGGCTTTCGACCGAATCCGGCATTCCCGATTTCCGGTCCAGCGACAGCGCCTGGCGCCGGCATCCGCCGGTCCCCTTCAAGGATTTTCTCGCCGACGCCGATGCGCGCGCGCTTGCGTGGCGGCGCAAATTCGCGATGGACGACCTCACCGCCGGCGCGCGGCCCGGACGCGGCCCTCGCGCGCTCGCCCGCCTCATGGCCGACGACATGCTGGGCGACATCGTGACGCAGAACATCGACGGCCTGCATGAATCCGCAGGCGCGCCGGCCGAGCGCATCGTGGAATTGCACGGCAACGGCGGCTATGCGGCGTGCCTTTCGTGCGGCGCGCGCCACGAACTCGCCGACCTGCGCCCGCGTTTCGAGGCGACCGGGCTCGCGCCCGAATGCGCCTGCGGCGGGCCGGTGAAAAGCGCGACGATCGCTTTCGGCCAGGCCATGCCGCAGGAGGCGCTGCGGCGCGCGCGGCGGGCGAGTTTGAACTGCGACCTGTATCTCGCCATCGGCTCTTCGCTGGTCGTCTATCCGGCGGCGGCCTTTCCCGTTCTGGCGAAGGAGAACGGCGCGGCGCTGGTCATCGTCAATCGCGAACCCACCCCGCTCGACGCGGCGGCCGATCTCGTCCTGCGCGGCGACATCGGCTCGATTTTCGCGCCGTTCGAATCCTGTTCCCTGCGTGCATCCACAAGTTAAGTCGATGTTAGCGCTTGGTTCGTTTTGGGACGATGGTATTGTTCGCCTGCGACTCGCGGATGGATTTGATTCGTGTGACGTCGCGTCAGGCCGGGCGTTCTCGGCTTGCACTTGTGCGGTTTTTGCGGGGGCTGGTCCATTGGGCGGCGCAGATTTTGATCAACACATTGAAGGCGGCGTTGGCCGCACCGAGGAAGAGCGTCCCCTTGATCTCGTCGAGGTCGCGGGGCGCATCAAATGGTTCGACGTCGCCAAAGGCTATGGGTTCATCGTGCCCGATGGCGGCGGTTCAGACGTTCTTCTGCATGTGACGATCCTCAAGCGCGACGGATTTTCGTCCGCGCCTGAGGGCGCGCGGGTGGTCTGCGAGGCGCATCATCGCTCCAAGGGCCTGCAGGTCTTCCGCATCCTCTCGCTCGACGAGAGCACGGCGACCCATCCGTCCTTGCTGCAGGCGCCGCGGACCCATCAACAGGTCACGCCCACGAGCGGCTTCGAGATCGTGGTCGTCAAATGGTTCAATCGCGTGCGCGGTTTCGGCTTCGTGACGCGCGGGGAAGGGACCGAGGACATTTTCGTCCATATGGAGACCCTCCGCCGCTATGGCATCGCCGATCTGAAGCCCGGCGATTCGCTGCTCGTGCGCTTTGGTCCCGGCTCCAAGGGCTTGATGGCCGCCGAGGTGCGTCCGCTTGAAGCGGCGCTGCCCAGCTCCCACTAGCTTTCCCGCCGTCGCGCGCTTCTGGTATGGATGGGGCTCCGCTGGAGTCTCATCCATGGCCCGTCCCGGCATGATTTCATCTTCCTCGTTCGGCGCGCGCTTCTTTGCGTCGGCGCGCTTGGTTTCGTCGGCGCGCTTCTTGGCTTCGCCCTCTCGCCCTGTCGACGGAGGCCGGCCGGCGGGCCTCGCGGGCGCGGGCGCGGGCGCCCTCGCGTGCGTCATGCTCGCGTGTCTCATGCTTGCGTGTCTCATGCTTTCTTGGGCCGGGATCGCGGCGCCGGCGCGGGCCCAGTCGCCCGCG
>CAIXDD010000170.1 GCA_903918155.1 uncultured Hyphomicrobiales bacterium | reverse complement strand
GATCTGCTGCGCACGCCTGAAATTCTGCCCACCGGGCGCAATCTCCACGGCTTCGATCCATTCCGCATGCCGACCCCCTTCGCGATGAAGGAAGGCGTGCGCGGCGCGCAGCTTCTGCTCGATCGCCATATGGCCGACGAAGGCGCGCTGCCGCGCACCATCGCCTTCGTCATGTGGGGCACCGACAATCTCAAGACGCAGGGCGTGCCGGTCGCTCAAGCCCTCGCGCTGATCGGCGCGCGCGCGCGCTTCGACGCCTATGGACGGCTGGCGGGCGCCGAGCTTGTGCCGCTGCAGGAGCTGGGGCGCCCGCGCATCGACGTGGTGGCGACGCTCTCGGGCATTTTCCGCGATCTCATGCCGCTGCAGACGAAACTGCTGGCGGAAGCCGCTTTCCTGGCCGCCAGCGCCGACGAGCCGGCGGAGATGAATTTCATCCGCGCCCATGCGCTCGCCCATGCGGCGCAGACGGGATGCGACCTTGAGACGGCGGCGCTGCGGGTCTTCTCCAACGCCGACGGCGCCTATGGCGCCAATCTCAATCACGCCGTGGAGAACGGCGTGTGGGAGGACGAGGACGAACTCGCCGAAATGTTCGCGCGCCGCAAATGTTTCGCCTATGGCCGCCAGGGCCGTTCCGCGCGCCAGCCCGAATTGCTGAACGCGGTGATGGCGCAGGTCGACGTCGCCTATCAAAATCTCGAATCCGTCGAGCTGGGCGTGACCACGCTCGATCAATATTTCGACAATCTGGGCGGCGTGAGCCGGCTCGCCAAACGCGCGGGCGGACGCGGTCCCGCCGTCTATATCGGCGATCAGACGCGCGGCGCCGGCGTGGTGCGCACGCTGAACGAACAGGTGGCGCTGGAGACGCGCTCGCGCATGCTCAATCCCAAATGGTACGAGGGCATGTTGAAGCATGGTTACGAGGGCGTGCGCGCCATCGAGGCCCATGTCACCAATACGATGGGCTGGTCGGCCACCACGGGCGCCGTGGACGGCTGGGTCTATGACCGCATCGCGCAAACCTACATGCTCGATCCGGAGATGCGCGAGCGGCTCGCCGCGCTCAATCCCACATCGGCGGCCAAGCTCGCAAGCCGGCTGATCGAAGCCACGGAACGCAATTACTGGTCGCCTGACGAGGAGACGCTCGAAGCGCTGCGTCGTGCGGGCGAAGAAATCGAAGATCGTATCGAGGGCGTCGGGGCCGGCGTCGAGCTGGCGGCCTGAGGAGCAAAACATGAACGTGATGACCAAACATCCGGCAAAAGTCACCCGTTGCGATGGCGAGGGCAGCGTTCAGGTCCAGCTGGATCCGAACATGCGCATCGGCAATGCGCGCGTGTTCGCGGTCTATGGCAAGGGCGGCATCGGCAAGAGCACGACATCGTCGAATCTGTCGGTGGCCTTTTCGAAACTGGGCAAGCGCGTGCTCCAGATCGGCTGCGACCCCAAGCATGATTCCACCTTCACGCTCACCAAGAAGCTCATGCCGACGGTGATCGACGTTCTGGAATCGGTGAACTTCCACAGCGAGGAATTGCGCACGGAGGACTTCGTCTTCGAAGGCTATAACGGCGTGATGTGCGTGGAGGCGGGCGGCCCGCCGGCGGGCACCGGCTGCGGCGGCTATGTGGTCGGCCAGACGGTGAAACTGCTCAAGGAGCATCATCTGCTCGACGACACCGACGTGGTGATCTTCGACGTTCTGGGCGACGTGGTGTGCGGCGGTTTCGCGGCTCCCCTCCAGCATGCCGAGCGCGCGCTGATCGTGGCGGCGAATGATTTCGACTCGATCTTCGCGATGAACCGCATCGTCGCGGCCATCGCCGCCAAGTCGAAGAATTACCGCGTGCGCCTGGGCGGCGTCATCGCCAACCGCAGCCGCGACACCGACCAGATCGACAAGTTCAACGCCGTCGCCGGCCTTGAGACCATCGCGCATATTCCCGATCTCGACGACATCCGCCGCTCGCGCCTGAAAAAGGCGACGCTGTTCGAAATGGACGAAACGCCGGAGATCCTGCGCGTGCAGGCGGAATATATGCGCCTGGCCGCGTCGCTCTGGACGGCGGACAAGGAATATTCCGGTCAGCCGCTCAAGGACCGCGATATTTTCGACCTTCTGGGATTTGATTGATGACCTCCGCGCTCTCCTACCAGCAAAGACGCGCCGCGATCGAAGCCTATTTCGACGCGACCGCCATGGACGCCTGGGCGAAGCTCACGTCCGATGCGCCGGTGGGGCGCATCCGCGCCACCGTGCGCGCGGGCCGCGACGAGATGCGCGCGACGCTGCTGTCCTGGCTGCCGCAGGACCTGCGCGGCAAGCGCGTTTTGGATGCGGGCTGCGGCACGGGCGCGCTTGCGGTTGAGGCGGCCCGTCGCGGCGCCGATGTGGTGGCGATCGACCTTTCGCCCAATCTCGTCGACATCGCCCGCGCGCGCGCGCCCAAGGATCTGGGCGAAGGCCGCATCGAGTTCCGCTCCGGCGACATGCTCGATCCGGCGCTGGGCGCCTTCGATTATATGGTGGGCATGGACTCGCTGATCCATTACGCGACCGAAGACGCGGTGCGCGCGCTGGAGGCGCTGGCGCCGCGCATTCAAGGCTCCATGGTCTTCACCTTCGCGCCGCGCACGCCCCTGCTCGCCGCCATGCATTGGGTCGGCGGCTTCTTCCCCCGCTCCGATCGTTCGCCCGCCATCGTGCCCACGGCGCCTGAACGGCTCGACGCCGCGATCCGCGCCAGCGGGGCGCTCGCCGGTTTCGCGCCGCAGCGCACGCGGCGCGTGGCGAGCGGCTTTTACATTTCGCAAGCGCTGGAGGTCGCACGCGCATGATCCCGGCGACGCAAGGCATGGTGCGGATGTGGCGACGCGCGGGAACGCGCTTCATGCCGTTCGCCGACGCGGCGTCCGAGGACTTGCCGCTTGGCCGCCTGCTGCGCCTGTCTCTGTTTCAGGTCTCCGTCGGCATGGCGATGGCGCTGACGGTGGGCACGCTGAACCGCGTGATGATCGTCGAGCTGGGCGTCTCCGCCTGGGTCGTCGCGCTGTCCGTCGCCCTGCCGCTCGCCTTCGCGCCCTTCCGCGCGCTGATCGGATTCAAGTCCGATCATCACCGCTCCTATCTCGGCTGGCGGCGCGTTCCCTATCTCTGGTTCGGCACGCTGCTGCAATTCGGCGGCCTGTCGATCATGCCCTTCGCTTTGCTCATCATGTCCGGTGACACCACGGGGCCCTTGTGGATCGGCTACGCCGCAAGCGCGCTCGCGTTCCTGCTCGTGGGCGCGGGCCTTCAGACGGCGCAGACCGCGGGCCTGGCGCTCGCCACCGATCTCGCCCCGCAGGAGACGCGCCCGCGCGTCGTGGCGCTGATGTATGTCATGCTGCTCGTCGGCATGGTCGGCAGCGGACTTCTCTTCAGCCTGCTGCTCGCCGATTTCTCGCAGGTGAAGCTCATTCAGGTCATTCAGGGCGCCGCGCTCGCGACCTTCGCCCTGAACATGATCGCCTTGTGGAAACAGGAAGCGCGCGATCCCTCGCGCACCGCCCATCATCACGCGCAGCCCGATTTCGGCGCATCCTGGCGCGCCTTCGTGAGCGGCGGCCGGGCCGGGCGTTTCCTCGTGGCCGTAGGTCTGGGCTCCGCCGCCTTCAGCATGCAGGACATCGTGCTGGAGCCTTATGGCGCGGAGGTCCTCGGCCTCAGCGTGTCGGAGACGACGTCGCTCACCGCCCTTCTCGCCGGCGGCGCGCTGCTCGCTTATGCGGTGGCCGCGCGCATGCTCGCGCGCGGGCTCGATCCTTATCGGCTGGCCGCCTATGGCGCGCTGGCGGGCCTGCCGGCCTTCGCGCTGGTCATCGCTTCGGGCCCGTTTCAGGCGCCCCTGTTGTTTCGCATCGGCGCCTGCCTTGTCGGGTTCGGCGGCGGGCTCTTCGCCGTCGCCACGCTGATCGCGGCCATGGGCCTTGAGCGGAAGGAGTCGCACGGCCTCGCGCTGGGCGCCTGGGGCGCGGCGCAAGGCGCGGCGCAGGGCGTGGCCATGTCGTTGGGCGGGCTCGTGCGCGACGGCGTGGGATCGGCGGCCGCCTCGGGCGCGCTGGGCCCCGTCCTCGACCCCGCATGGACGGGCTATGGCGCCGTCTATCACATCGAAGTCGCGTTGCTCTTTGCGACGCTTGTCGCCATCGGCCCGCTCGCGCGTCTCGCGCGCACGGACCGCACGCAAACCAGGCTGGGCCTCGCCGAGATGCCCCGCTGAACATGGAGCCTTGAGATGATTGGCTACAATATCGACCTCGCATCCCTGCTTCTGTATGTCTTCTGGGCGTTCTTCGCCGGATTGATCTGGTATCTGCACCGCGAGAACAAGCGCGAGGGCTATCCGCTCGTCGGCGACGATCCGCGTCAGAAGATCGCGATCGTCGGCTTCCCGGCGCCGCCGCCCTCGAAGACCTATCTGCTGCCCCATGGCGCGCCCATGCTGGTGGCGGGCGGACGTCCCGACACGCGCGCCGTCGCCGCCAAGCCCGTCGCGCCCTGGCCCGGCGCGCCGCTGGAGCCCACGGGCGACCCGATGGTGGACGGCGTGGGCCCGGCCGCCTGGGCCGAACGCGCCGATCATCCGGACATGACGTGGGAAGGCGCGCCCAAGATCGTGCCGCTGCGCGCGGCCGGCGGCTTCTATCTCGCGAAGGAGGATCCCGATCCGCGCGGCATGAAGGTGAAGGGCGCGGACGGCAAGGTCGCCGGCGTCGTGAAGGACGTGTGGGTGGATCGCTCCGAATATATCGCCCGCTATTTCGAAGTGGAGCTGGAGGGCGGCGCGCGCACGGTACTTCTGCCGTGGAACTTCGCGCGCATCCATGGCGACGCGCGCGTCATCGCCGTGCAGGCGGTCCATGCGAAACATTTCGCCAATGTGCCCGCCCTGCGCAATCCTGAGCAGATCACCTTGCTCGAAGAGGACAAGATCTGCGGCTATTACGGCGGCGGCGTTCTCTATGCGCATCCCTCGCGGCTGGAGCCGGTGCTGTGAGCGACAGCGAGTTCGAACCCATCCCCGGTCTGCCGGAGCATCTGCCGCCGGGCGAGCGGATTCTCTGGCAGGGATCGCCGCATTGGCTCGCGCTCGCGCTCAACGCCTTCCGGCTGCGCGCGATCGCGATCTATTTCGTCGCGCTCATGGTCTGGCGGGCGGCGAGCGCGCTGCATGACGGGACGTCCCTTGTCGACTCGCTCGCCTATGCGTTCGATCTGGCGCCGTTGGCGCTGGCGGGTCTCGGGCTTCTGCTCGTCATCGCCGTCACGGCGGCGCGCACCACGATCTACACGATCACCGATCGTCGCGTCGTGATGCGCTTCGGCATGGCGCTGCCGCTGACGGTGAACATTCCCTTCTCGCAGGTGGACGGCGCCTCGCTCGCCCGCCATGGCGTGGAGACGGGGGATCTTTCGCTGAACGTGCGGCCGGAAGGGCGCATCGGCTATCTCATGATGTGGCCGCATGTGCGCCCGTGGCGTTATGCGCAACCCGAGCCGATGCTGCGCGCCCTGCCGGATGTCGAGCGCGCTGCGGCCATTCTCGCCGATGCGCTCGCCGCCTCAGCCGGCGCGCCGGCGCGTCCGCTGCCGCAGGCTTCGACGTCGCGCGCGCATGACATGCGCGGCGCGCCCGCGCCAGCAGCGTCGTGAGGGCGCCATGAGCGAATTGTTCGCCCACGCGCCTTTCCCCCGCCGCGCCGTGCACGCAGGCTTCGCGCTCGTGGGGCTTGCGACTTTGTTCGCCGGCGTCGCGCGCTTCACAGATGTGGGCGCCACGCGCCTGCCGGCGTCGCCCGCGCTGGAAAGCCGCCAGCTCGTCTTCCTCGACGCGCCGCAAGGCGGCGTGCGGGTGGAGAGCGCCGACGGCGCGCTTGTGGCGGAATATGCGGCCGGCGAAGGCGGTTTCCTGCGCGGCGTGCTGCGCGGCTTCGCGCGCGATCGGCGCGCGCAGGACATGGGGCCGCAGACGCCCTTCGTCCTCGCCCGGCGCGCGGACGGGCGCCTGTCGCTCACGGATCCCGCGACGGGACGCGCCGTGGAGCTGACGGCTTTCGGCCCAACCAATTCAGGTCTTTTCGAAGGCCTGCTCATTCAGGGAAAGGCTCAGCGATGATGGGCTCGCGCACCATTCACGACATTCCGTGCACCGTCGAGATCGAACAGACCCCCGACAGCCTGCAGGCCAATGTCAGCCTGGAAGGGCATGAGCCCGGCCCCGGCGACAAGGTGATCGTGCATGGCGCGCCCACCCACATCGGCTTCGGCGAGCGCGGCGTCTTTCATTGTCGCGCCACGCTCATTCATGCGGGCCCGCTGGCGCGCCAGGCCACGCGCCTTCTCTCTTATCTCGAACTCACCGAACTCTATGAGATCGGCTTTTCTGCAGGGAGCGCATCATGATTCCGATGGAAGGCGGCGGTCAGGCCAACATGTCCACCGAGACGGCGCTTGAGGAAACGATCCTCAGCCCGCGCTTTTACACCACCGATTGCGAGGCGATGGATCGCCTCGACGTGAGCCTCGTCCGCCATGAATGGGACAAGGTGATGAACGAATTGCGCGAAGACCCCAATAAGGGCCATTTCCAGCGCACCGATGAATTCAACGTCGACATGCACGCCATGCCCGAGGCGCTGCGCCGTGAATTCGTGGATTTTCTGGTCAGTTCGCTCACCGCTGAATTCTCCGGCTGCGTACTTTACGCAGAAATCAAGAAGCGGATCACCAATCCTGAAATCCGCGATCTCTTCGCGCTGATGGCGCGCGATGAATCCCGCCATGCCGGCTTCATCAACGAGGTGCTGAAAGATTTCAAGATCGGCATCGATCTGGGCTTTCTGGCGCGCGCCAAGAAATACACCTATTTCCAGCCGAAGTTCATCTTCTACGCGACCTATCTGTCGGAGAAGATCGGCTATGCGCGCTACATCACCATCTATCGCCAGCTCGAGCGCAATCCCGACAAGCGCTTCCATCCGATCTTCAAATGGTTCGAGAAATGGTGCAACGACGAGTTCCGCCATGGCGAGGCCTTCGCCCTCGTCATGCGCGCCAATCCGCATCTGCTGCGCGGACGCAACAAATTGTGGATCCGCTTCTTCCTGCTGGCGGTCTACGCCACCATGTATGTGCGCGACCACATGCGTCCCGAATTGCACAAGGCCATCGGCATGCCGCCGGAGCTTTATGACCGCAAGGTCATCGCCTTGTGCTCGGAGATCACGAAACAGGTGTTCCCCTTCACCATCGACACGGACAACGAGGCCCTGTGGCGGGGCTTTGAGCGTCTGCGCGTGATCGCGCAAAAGAGCGAGGCGGCCCGCAAGCAGGGCGGGCTCGTGGGCGCGGTGAAGCGGGCGGGCCTGTCCGTGGCGGGCGCGCTCGCGTTCGCGCGTCTCTACATGCTGCCCGTGCGTCGTCACGATCTGCCCGCAAGGGTGCTTCTGTCTCCGGTCTGGTGAGGACGTCGGTTTGCGCACTTTCGCCGCGCCAGTTCTCTACGCGCTCTTCGTCTGGTGGTTCAGCACGGGGCTGATCCTTTTTCTGGACGGGCTGCCGCGTCGCACGTTCCCGCTGACGATGAGCGTCGCCACGGCGCTGCTCGTCGCGGGGCTGGCGACGCTGTTCGCCGTGCGCGACGACGGCTCGGCCTTTGGCGCTTATGCGGCTTTCACGGCGTCGCTCGCCGTGTGGGGCTGGAACGAGATGGCCTTTCTCACCGGCTGGCTCACGGGGCCGCGGCGCAGCGAATGCGCGCCGCACCTGCGCGGCTTCGCCCGTTTCGTGCAGGCGGCGCGCATGATCCTGTGGCATGAATTGGCCATCGCCGCGGGTTTCCTTCTCGTGCTGGCCGTGGGCTGGGGCGGCGAGAACGCCGTGGGGCTCTGGGTCTATCTCGTGCTCTGGGCCATGCGGCTCAGCGCGAAGCTGAACATCTTTCTGGGCGTGCCCAATCCTCCGCTGGCCTTTCTGCCGGAGCGCCTGCGTTATCTCGCCAGCGGGTTTCGCACGCGCGCGATGAACGCGCTCTTTCCGCTGTCCATCACCGCCTCCACCGCGCTTTGCGCGCTTCTGGGCGCCTGGACGTTCCATGCGGGCAGCGAGGGAGCGGCCATCGGCTTCGCCCTGCTCGCTGCGCTCATGGCGCTGGCGGTTCTCGAACATTGGTTTCTCGTCCTGCCGCTGCCGTCGGAACGGCTGTGGGCGTGGGGTTTCCAGTCAAGTCATCAGGCGTCGATGCGCGCCGCCGCGCCCGAAGGCGCAGCGGCCGTCGGCGCGGTCGTGGGATATCAGGACATCAAGACTAAGGGGAGCGCATCATGAATTACGACGCCTTCTTCAAGGACCAGCTCGATGCGCTCAGGCGCGAGGGCCG
>CAIXDD010000169.1 GCA_903918155.1 uncultured Hyphomicrobiales bacterium | reverse complement strand
CTGTCGGGGATCACCGGCTCCTTCAGCACGAATTTCAGCATGTCCGCGAAGGATTGCAGAAGGCCCCAGGGGCCCACCACATTCGGGCCGCGGCGCAATTGCACCGCCGCCCAGATCTTGCGGTCGGCGTAGAGCATATAGGCGATGTAGATCAGCAGCGCGGCCAGCAGCAGCAGGCTCTTGCCGACGATCACGAGGACAGGGAGAAGCCAGGAGAAATCCATGATCCTCACTCCGCCGCCTGTTTGGCGCGGCCTTGGGCGAGCGCGGAACATTCGGCCATCACCGCGGAAGCGCGCGCGATGGGGTTGGTCAGATAGAAATCGCGCACGCCGGAGGAGAACCCGCCAGGCGCCAGCGCGCCAGCCGGCAGTTTCGCGAGATCGGCGACATCGCCCGCCGCGATCTCGTCCAACGCGGCGAAATGGGGATGGGCCGCAAACAAGGCGCTGCGCAATTGCGCCAGCGAGTCGAAGGGCAGGCGTTGGCCCAGCGCATCGGAAAGCGCGCGCAGGATCGCCCAATCCTCCCGCGCCTCGCCGGGCGGGAAGCTGGCGCGCTGCGCCATCTGCACGCGGCCCTCGGTGTTCACATAGAGGCCCGACTTTTCAGTATAGGCCGCCGCAGGAAGAATGACGTCGGCGCGATGCGCGCCGCGGTCGCCATGCGATCCCATGTAAACGACGAAAGGTCCCGGCGCGATGTCGATCTCGTCGGCGCCGAGATTGAACAGAAGCTCCACGCCGCCGGCCGCCATGGCCGCCGCGTCAAGCGCGCCGTCTGCCGGCGTGAAGCCGAGATCGAGGCCGCCGACCCGCGCCGCCGCCGTATGCAGCACGCACAGGCCGTTCCATTCCGCGCTCGGGCGCGCGATCTTCGCGGCCAGCGCGAGCAGCGCAAGCCCGTCCGCGCGCGCAAGCGCCCCCTGCCCGATGATGACGAGCGGACGCTGCGCCTTGGCGAGCGTCTCGCCAAAACCCTTGCCCGCAGCGATTTCGTTCAGCGTATCGACGCCAGCGCCGAGATAATCATGCGCATAGGTCAGGTCCACGCGCTCGCCGACGACGCCCACAGGGAAAGCGCCGGCCAGCCAGCGCTTGCGGATGCGCGCGTTGAGCACGGGCGCTTCCTTGCGCGGATTGGAGCCGATCACGAGCAGCGCGTCCGCCTGCTCCACGCCCGCCACCGTCGCATTGAACAGATAGGAGGCGCGGCCATGCGCAGGATGCAGTTTCGCGCCGTCCTGCCGGCAATCCATGTTTCGCGAGCCGAGTTTGCCCATCAGCGATTGCAGCGCGAACATATCCTCGACGCTGGCGAGATCGCCGGCGACGGCGCCGATCTTCGCGCCCGGCAGCCCCTTGGCCTTCGCGGCGATCGCGGCGAAAGCCTGCGCCCATGTCGCAGGCCGCAGCTTGCCGCCCTCGCGCACATAGGGACGGTCGAGACGTTGCGTCTTCAGCCCGTCCACGACGTGACGCGTCTTGTCGGAAATCCATTCCTCGTTCACGAGTTCGTTGACGCGCGGCAGGATGCGCATGACCTCGCGCCCGCGCACGTCCACGCGGATCGCGCTGCCCAGCGCGTCCATCACGTCGATGGATTCGATCTTGCCCAGCTCCCACGGCCGCGCCTTGAACGAATAGGGCTTGTGCAGCAGCGCCCCCACGGGACACAGATCCGCGACATTGCCCTGCAGCTCGGAGCCCATGGCCGTCTCGAGATAGGTCGTGATCTCCATATCTTCGCCGCGGCCGATGGCGCCCATGTCGCCGGTGCCGGCGACTTCCGCCGTGAAGCGGACGCAGCGCGTGCAATGAATGCAGCGGTTCATCGAGGTGCGCACGAGCGGCCCGATATATTTGTCCTCAACCGCGCGCTTGTTCTCGGCGAAGCGCGAGGAATCAACGCCGAAGGCCATGGCCTGGTCCTGCAGGTCGCATTCGCCGCCCTGATCGCAGATCGGGCAATCGAGCGGATGGTTGATGAGCAGGAACTCCATCACGCCTTCGCGGGCTTTTTTCACCACGGGCGTGCGGGTGTTCACCTCAGGCGCCTCGCCATTGGGGCCGGGGCGGCAATCGCGCACGGCCCATGCGCATGAAGCGACGGGCTTGGGCGCTCCCTTCAGCTCCACAAGGCACATGCGGCAATTGCCGGCGATCGACAGGCGTTCATGGAAGCAGAACCGCGGAATCTCCGCGCCCGCCGCTTCGCACGCCTGCAACAGCGTGTATTCCGCGGGGACGTCCACTTCCTTGCCGTCGACGATGATCCTGGTCATCGCTTGATCCTTAATCTGCGCCGATCATTCCGCCGCCACGCGGACGGGTTCGGAATGGGGATTGGCGGAATATGCGTCGATCTTCTTTTCGATCTCGTGGCGGAAGTGGCGGATCAGCCCCTGAACGGGCCAGGCCGCCGCATCGCCGAGCGCGCAGATCGTATGGCCTTCGATCTGCGTGGACACTTCAAGCAGCATGTCGATCTCGCGCTTCTGGGCGCGGCCTTCGGCCATGCGGTTGAGCACGCGCCACATCCAGCCCGTGCCTTCGCGGCAGGGCGTGCATTGGCCGCAGCTCTCATGCTTGTAGAAATAGGAGATGCGCGCGATCGCGCGCACGATGTCGGTGGACTTGTCCATCACGATCACCGCCGCCGTGCCAAGGCCCGATTTCAGGCCGCGCAGCGTGTCGAAATCCATCGGCGCGTCGATGATCTCATGGGCTGGCACCACGGGGACCGACGATCCGCCGGGAATGACAGCCAGCAGATTGTCCCACCCGCCGCGCACGCCTCCGCAATGGCGCTCGATCAATTCGCGGAAGGGAATCGACATCGCCTCCTCCACGTTGCACGGCGCATTCACATGGCCGGAGACGCAGAAAAGCTTGGTGCCGGCGTTGTTCTTCGCGCCGAACCCGGCGAACCAGGAGGCGCCGCGCCGCAGGATGGTCGGCGCCACGGCGATCGATTCCACGTTGTTCACCGTGGTGGGGCAACCATAGAGGCCCATATTCGCCGGAAACGGCGGCTTGAGGCGCGGCATGCCCTTCTTGCCTTCAAGGCTTTCGAGCAGCGCGGTCTCCTCGCCGCAGATATAGGCGCCCGCGCCGTGATGCACATAAAGATCGAACGGCCAGCCGTGCACATTGTCCTTGCCGATGAGCTTGGCGGCATAGGCTTCGTCGACCGCGGCCTGCAGGCGTTCGCGTTCGTGGATATATTCGCCGCGAACATAAATGTAGCAGGCGTGGGCGTGCATCGCGAAAGAGGCGATGAGGCAGCCTTCGATCAGCAGGTGTGGATCATTTCGCATGATCTCGCGGTCCTTGCAGGTGCCCGGCTCCGACTCGTCGGCGTTGACGACGAGATAGGAGGGGCGCTGCGGATCGGGCTTGGGCATGAAGGACCATTTCATTCCCGTGGGGAAGCCGGCGCCGCCGCGACCTCGCAGACCCGAGGCTTTCATCTCGTTGATGACCCAGTCGCGGCCGCGCTCGATGAGCAGTTTCGTGCCGTCCCAGGCGCCGCGCTTCTGCGCGTCCTTCAGGCCCGGCGAATGGAAGCCGTAGAGATTGGTGAAGATGCGATCGCGATCAGCAAGCATGGCGCGCCCTCACTTCTTCTCTGCGGCGGCTGCGGCCGCAGCCGCTTCCGCCTTCGCGCGATCTTCGTCGAAACGCGCGCGCCAGGCGCCCACGACCGAACCGTCGTAGAGGCTGGACTCGTTGAGCGTCGAGCCCTTGCCGGGCGCAGGCTCGGACGAGACGCGGCCCGTTTGCGAGCCTTTCTTCACCGGGCGTCCGGCGGCGAGATCGTCCAGCAATTTCTCGAAGGACGCAGCGGTCAGGTCTTCGTAATAATCGTCGTTGATCTGCACCATGGGCGCGTTGCAGCAGGCGCCGAGGCATTCCACCTCAAGCCAGGCGAACTTGCCGTCGGCCGAGACCATGCGCTGTTCGCCCACCCGCGTCTCCAGAACCTTGCGGATGTCGTTGGCGCCGCGCAGCATGCAGGGCGTGGTGCCGCATAATTGCACGAAATGGCGCCCGACCGGCTCCAGATTGAACATCGTGTAGAAGGTCGCCACCTCCATCACGCGGATCACCGGCATGTCGAGCATTTGCGCGACCTTCTCGATGGCGGCGCGCGGCAACCAGTAATCGTGCTGGGCCATCGCCTTCCACAGAAGCGGAGTCACCGCCGAGGCCTGACGGCCGGGCGGATATTTGGCGATCTCGGCCTGCGCCCATGCAAGGTTCTCGGGCGTGAAGGCGAACGAGTCGGGCTGTTTATCGGCTAGACGACGGACGGTCATTGCTCGCTCATCCTGAAAGCATGTTGCGCGGCGCTCTGGCTCACCGGTCGACCTCCCCGAACACGATGTCGAGGGAGCCGAGAATCGCGCTGACGTCGGCGAGCATGTGCTTGCGGCACATGAAATCCATCGCCTGAAGATGCGCGAAGCCCGGCGCGCGGATCTTGCAGCGGTAGGGCTTGTCGCCGCCGTCCGCCACGAGATACACGCCGAATTCGCCCTTGGGCGCCTCGACGGCGGCGTAAACCTCGCCGGCGGGAACGTGGAAACCCTCGGTGTAGAGCTTGAAATGGTGGATCAGCGCCTCCATCGAGCGCTTCATTTCAGCGCGCGAGGGCGGAACGATCTTGTTGTCGATGGCAGAGACCGGCCCCTGCCCGCCTGCGCCGGAGAGCTTCTCGATACATTGCTTCATGATGCGCACGGACTGGCGCATCTCCTCCATGCGGATCACCTGGCGGTCGTAATTGTCGCCGTGGCGTCCCACCGGAATGTCGAATTCCATTTCCTCGTAGCATTCATAGGGCTGCGACTTACGCAAATCCCACGGGGCGCCCGAGCCGCGCACCATCACGCCCGAAAAGCCCCAGGCCCAGCATTCCTCCAGCGTCACCACGCCGATATCGACGTTGCGCTGCTTGAAGATGCGGTTGTCGAGGAACAGGTCGGTCAGGTCGTCGCACACTTTCAGGAACGGATCGCAGAAAGCGCCGATGTCGTCGATGAGCGCCTGCGGAATGTCGCGCGCCACGCCGCCGGGGCGGAAGTAATTGGCGTGCAGGCGCGCGCCCGACGCGCGCTCGTAAAACACCATCAGCTTCTCGCGCTCTTCAAAGCCCCATAGCGGCGGGGTGAGCGCGCCCACGTCCATCGCCTGCGTGGTCACGTTGAGCAAATGCGAGAGAATGCGACCGATTTCGGAATAGAGCACGCGGATCAACTGGCCGCGCTTGGGCACATCCATGCCCAGCAGCTTCTCGATGGCGAGGCAAAAGGCGTGCTCCTGATTCATCGGGGCGCAATAGTCGAGCCGGTCGAAGTAAGGCACGTTCTGCGCATAGGTGCGCGCCTCCATCAGCTTCTCGGTGCCGCGATGCAGCAGGCCGATATGCGGATCGACGCGCTCGACCACTTCACCGTCAAGCTCCAGCACCAGGCGCAGCACGCCATG
>CAIXDD010000168.1 GCA_903918155.1 uncultured Hyphomicrobiales bacterium | reverse complement strand
CCGAGCTTGCGCGCAGCGGCGCCGCTCTGGTGGTCGCGCAAAAGGATTTCTCGCCCCAGCGCCTTGCGCGCGAGCTGGAAACCGTGTTCGCCGACCCGCAGGGCTTGACGCGGCGCGCCGCGGCGGCCAAGAGCGCGGGCGTCCCTGACGCCGCCGCCCGGCTCGCCGATCTCGTGGCGAGCGTGGCCGGCCCCGCACGCGGGTGAGGGAGCCAGAGGAGCCAGCATGAAACTTCCGCGCGAACTCGGCCCCATCCATTTCGTCGGCATCGGCGGCATCGGCATGTCCGGCATCGCCGAAGTTCTTCTCAACCAGGGCTATGCGGTGCAGGGCTCCGACGCCTCGGAGAATGCGAACGTGCTGCGCCTGCGCGAGCGCGGCGCGCGCGTGTCCATCGGCCATGACGCGCGCCATCTGGGCGAGGCGGAAGTGGTGGTCGTGTCCACCGCGATCCGCCGCGACAATCCCGAACTCGTCGCCGCGCGCGAAAGGCGCCTGCCGGTGGTGCGGCGCGCGGAAATGCTCGCCGAACTGATGCGCCTCAAGCGCTCGATCGCGGTGGCGGGCACGCATGGCAAGACGACGACGACCTCCATCGTCGCCGCGCTGCTGGACGCGGGCGGTTTCGATCCCACCGTCATCAACGGCGGCATCATCAACGCCTATGGCACCAATGCGCGTCTGGGCGCGGGCGAATGGATGGTGGTGGAGGCGGACGAAAGCGACGGCACCTTTCTCAAACTGCCCGCCGACATCGCTGTCGTCACCAATATCGATCCGGAACATCTCGACCACTTCAAGACGTTCGACGCGATCAAGGACGCGTTCCGCGCGCTGGTCGAAAACCTGCCCTTCTACGGTTTCGCCGTGATGTGCCTCGACCATCCCACGGTGCAGGAGCTGGTCGGCCGCATCGAGGACCGGCGCGTCATCACCTATGGCGAAAATCCGCAAGCCGACGTGCGCCTGCTCGACGTGGATCTTTCCGGGGGCGCCTCGCGTTTCAACGTTCTCATTCGCGACCGCGCCACGGCGCAGGCCGTCTATCTCGAAGATCTCGTCATGCCGATGCCCGGCCACCACAACGCCCTCAACGCCACAGCGGCGGTGGCGGTCGCCCATGAGCTGGGCATGGAGGGCGCAGCGATCCGCAAGGCCTTGGCCGGTTTTGGCGGCGTGAAGCGCCGTTTCACGCGCGTGGGCGAATGGAACGGCGCGCTCATCTTCGACGATTACGGCCATCATCCCGTCGAGATCGCGGCGGTGCTGCGCGCGGCGCGCGCCTCCACCCGACAGAAGGTCGTCGCCGTGGTGCAGCCGCATCGCTACACGCGCCTGCAGGTTCTGTTCAACGATTTCGCGACCTGTTTCAACGACGCCGATTGCGTGATCGTCGCCGATGTCTACGCCGCAGGCGAAAAGCCCATTGAGGGCGTGGACAAGGCCCATCTGGTCGCCGCCATCAAGGCGCATGGCCATCGCAACGTCATCGCGCTGGACAGTCCGCAGACGCTCGCGCGCACGATCGCCGGTGTGGCGGGCGCGGGCGATTACGTCGTCTGTCTGGGCGCGG
The DNA here is from genome assembly GCA_903918155.1 of uncultured Hyphomicrobiales bacterium. Taxonomy (GTDB): domain Bacteria; phylum Pseudomonadota; class Alphaproteobacteria; order Rhizobiales; family Beijerinckiaceae; genus Terripilifer. The sequence goes on along the minus strand of CAIXDD010000168.1, from coordinate 1,087 downwards.
GCGACATCACCCGATGGGCCGCGCAATTGCCGGGCGAACTCGCGGAGCTTGCCCCGTGAGCGGGCCTGATCTCGTCGCCCGCCTGCGCGCGCTGACGCCGCGCCTGCGCGGGCGGCTGACGGGCGAGGCGGCGCTTGCGCCCTACACGTGGTTTCGCGTCGGCGGTCCCGCGCAAGCGCTGTTCACGCCCGCAGACGAGGAGGATCTCGTCTATTTCCTGCAAAATCTCCCCGCCGACGTTCCCGTGACGACGATGGGGCTCGGCTCCAACATGATCGTGCGCGACGGGGGCGTGGCGGGCGTCGTCGTGAAGCTCGCCGGCAAGCCGTTCGGCGAGATCGAAATTCTCGAAGGGTGCAGAATCCGCTGCGGCGCAGCGGTTCCCGACATGAAGCTCGCGCGCGCCGCCGCAGAGGCCGGCATTGACGGGCTCGCCTTCTATCGCGGCATTCCCGGCTGCGTCGGCGGCGCCTTGCGCATGAATGCGGGCGCCCATGGCGGGGAGACGACGGACGTCCTCGTGGAGGCGCGCGGGATCGACCGCGCCGGGCGCGTGCGCGTGTTTTTCTCATGCCGATATGGGTTTCTCCTATCGCCAGTCGCGCGCGCCCGAAGACGTGATCTTCACGAGCGCCTTGTTTCAGGGGCGGCCGGGGCGCAGCCAGGAGATTCTCGCGGAGATGGAGCGCATCACCGCCGCGCGCGAGGCCACGCAGCCCATTCGCGAGAAGACGGGCGGCTCGACCTTCAAGAATCCCAAGCCCGACAGCGCGTGGAAGCTCATCGACGCCGCCGGCTGCCGCGGCCTCGTCATGGGCGATGCGCAGGTGAGCGAGATGCATTGCAATTTCCTCATCAATCGCGGCTCCGCCGCCGCCGCCGATCTGGAGGGCCTTGGCGAAGAAGTGCGCCGGCGCGTGAAGGAGAAGACGGGCGTCGAGCTGCAATGGGAGATCAAGCGCATCGGCGCGCCATAAGGGCGCGGGGAGGTTCGCATGAACGAGAGCAAGCACCGCTGGAAACATGACGGCGTGCGGGTGATCCCCGCGGACAGCCTGGATTCCAACACGCCGCAGACGCCGGGCAT
>CAIXDD010000167.1 GCA_903918155.1 uncultured Hyphomicrobiales bacterium | reverse complement strand
GTTGCGTCCTGCCCTACGATTTCGTTCGAACGCTCACGTTGCAAGCCGCCAGCGGCGGCAGCGTGCTGGTGGAGACGACCGCCGCCGGGCGCCCTGCGCTCGTCCTGGCGACCGACACGTTCAGGCGCGCCTGAACGCAACATTCAAGGAAGGGAGCAACATGACTGACGCCAAGGGAAAGCTGCATTACTGGGACGCCTTCTGGGATCTGCGCGTGGACGAATGCCCCTGCGACGTCCACTTCTGCGACTGGCTTGAGAAGACCGACATCCGCAACAAGTCGATCTTCCATTTCGGCACCGGCGGGCATCACATCGTGGGCATCCGCACGGTCGAGAACGGCAGCGGCAATTGCGTGATGGGAATCACCGCCGCCCCGCAGGAATATGAGACCTTCGTCACGCTCGCCATCGAGCGCCCGCAGGTCGAGAAGACCTACAAGACGTTCTTCGGCGACATCTACCAGCTCGACGCGCGCCTGCTGCCCGAGTTCGACGTCGTGACCCTCTTCCACCTGTGCGAATTCCGCACCGAGAAGAACGATCTCTACGGCGCGCTCACCGACCGTCAGGTGCTCGACATGCTCACCGCCAAGACGCGCGCGGGCGGCTATATCCTGTTCTACACGAAATCCTTCGCATTCGATTCCGCGGAGAAGATCGTGAAGGTGTGGGAGAAGGAAGCCGCCGTCGAGAAGGTCGGCCTCTACGAGACCCTGCTCGTCTATCGCAAGAAGTGACGAAAGGCGCGCGGCCTGCGGTCCGCGCGTTTCTTCGCCGCGTTAGAACTCGCGTCGCGCAAGAACTAGCGTCGCGCAAGAACTCGCCCGCGCAACCGCGCGCGTTAGCGCCCTAGAGATGCTCGACGGCGACGATTCCGGGAATGGCCTTGATGGCGCCGGCGATCTGCGGATTCACCGAATAGCGGCCGGGCAGCCGCACCTCGACCTCGCTTCGGTCTTTCTCACGCATCACGACGAGGGAAACCTCGCCCTCTCCGCGCGCGGTCAGCCGCTGCTGCAAGGAGCGCAGCGGCGCGTCGTCGCGCACGAAGACGCGCAGGCCCTTCTGCACGCGGCTCGCCGCCTTGTCGAGCGATTCGACCGTGGCGATGCGCGCGCGCACCTCCTCGCCCTCCACGGTCGCGGTGAGCGTGAGCAGCACGACGGAGCCTTTCTCCAGCATGTCGCGATAGGCGTTGAGGCCTTCCTGAAACAGGATCGCCTCATATTGCCCCGACGCGTCCGACAGAGTGACGATGCCCATCTTGTTGCCGGTCTTCGTGCGCCGCTCCTGCCGGTCTAGCACGGTTGCGGCCAGCCGCGCGGTGGAGGCGCCCTTCTTCACCGCGCGCACGAAATCGGTCCAGCGTTCGGTGCGCAGACGCTGCAGGACGGATTCGTAATCGTCGAGCGGATGGCCTGACAGGAAGAAGCCGACCGCCTCGAATTCGCGCCGCAGCCGCTCCGCCGGCGACCATGTGACGGCGGGCGGCAGTTTGAGCGGCTCGGGCGCGTCAATCCCGCCGAACAGGCCGCCCTGCCCCGCGCTCGCCTCCGCCTGCGTGCGGTTGCCGATCGCAAGAATGCTCTCCACGCCGGCGGTGACGCGCGCGCGATCGGGCTCAAGCTCTTCGAACGCGCCGGCGGCGGCGAGGCTTTCGAGCACTTTCTTGTTCACCTCGCGCGGATTGATGCGCCGCGCGAAATCACCCAGATCGCGGAACGGCTTGTCGCCGCGCGTGACGACGATCGCCTGCGCCTGTCCTTCGCCCACGCCCTTCACCGCCGAGAGCGCGTAGCGGATCGCATAGCCGCCCGCCCCGTCGGGCTGCACTTCGAAATCAACGCCCGAATGATTGATGGAGGGCGGCTCGACCTTGAGGCCGAGGCGGCGCGCTTCGTTGCGGAATTCCGCGAGCTTGTCGGTGTTGCCCTTGTCGAGCGTCATCGAGGCGGCGAGAAACTCCACCGGATAATTCGCCTTGAACCAGCCGGTCTGATAGGCGATCAGCGCATAAGCCGCCGCATGGCTCTTGTTGAAGCCGTAATCGGCGAATTTCGCGAGCAGGTCGAAAATCTCGTTGGCCTTGGGCCGCGGCACGCCGCGCTCGACGGCGCCGGTCACGAAACGGTCGCGCTGCGCGTCCATCTCCGACTTGATCTTCTTGCCCATGGCGCGGCGCAGGAGATCGGCCTCGCCAAGCGAATAGC
>CAIXDD010000166.1 GCA_903918155.1 uncultured Hyphomicrobiales bacterium | reverse complement strand
TCAGCGCGGCGAATTGCAGCGCGAGGGCGAGCCGGTGCGCCTGAGCGAACGCGAGCGCCAGATGCTCGCCCTGCTCGCGCGCACGCCCGGCGAGCCCGTCTCGCGCGAGGCGCTGGCGGCGGAGGGCCCCGCCGGCAACGAACGCACCGTGGACGTGCAGGTGAACCGCCTGCGCCGCAAGATCGAGACCGATCCCGCCGATCCGCGTTTCCTGCAAACGGCGCGCGGCGCCGGCTATCGCCTCGTGACGGACAGGTAGCGCCATGGATCAGCCCTTGCCGCCTGCGCTCGACCGCATCCGCGCCCGCTGGCGCGCGAGCATGGCGGCGGTCGGCTCCGTCATGCCCAAGGGGCTTTATGCGCGCTCGCTGCTCATCGTCATCCTGCCGATGGTCCTGCTGCAATCAGCCGTCGCGTGGTTCTTCATGGAGCGCCATTGGCAGCTGGTCACGCGCCGCCTGTCCGCCGCCGTCGTCTCCGACATCGGCGCGGCCGTGGATCTCGTCGAAGGCGGGGCGAGCCTTGAGGCGGTGGAGCGCATCGCGCAGGAACGCTGGGGCTTCGACCTCAAGCTCCTGCCGCGCGAGCCTCTGCCGGCCGCCCTGCCAAAACCCTTCTTCTCGCTGCTCGACCGCGCGCTCTCGCGGGAAATGTCCACGCAGGTGCGGCGTCCCTTCTGGATCGACACGGTGGGCCGCTCCAAACTCGTCGAATTGCGCGTGCAGACGGAGGTCGGCGTCCTGCGCATCTTCACCCAGCGCAGCGCCGCCTATGCGTCCAATTCGCATATCTTCCTCATCTGGATGCTTGTGACTTCGCTCGTCCTGCTGGGCGTCGCCGTCGCCTTCCTGCGCAATCAGATCCGCCCCATCCTGCGGCTGGCGCGCGCGGCGGAGGATTTCGGCAAGGGCCGCGAATTCGATTTCCGCCCCCATGGCGCGCGCGAGGTGCGGCAGGCCGGCTACGCCTTCATCGAAATGAAACGGCGCATCGAGCGCGCCATCGAACAGCGCACCGCGATGCTCAACGGCGTGAGCCACGATCTGCGCACGGTCCTAACGCGCTTTCGCCTCTCGCTCGCCATGTTGCCCGAAGGCCCCGACGTGGAGGCGCTGCAGCGCGACGTGGACGAGATGCAGCGCATGCTGGAAGCCTATCTCGATTTCGCCCGCGGCGCGGGGCTTGAGGCGGCGGCGCCCACGGATATGGGCGCGCTGATCGAGGAATTGAAAACCGACGCCGTGCGTCACGGCCATGCGACGCGCATCTCCATCTCCGGCAATCCGGTGGCGACGGTGCGGCCCGACGCTTTCAAGCGCTGCCTCGCCAATCTGGTCGCCAATGCGCAGCGATATGGCGGCGCGATCTCCATCGAGGCGTCGCGCGACGAGCGTTTCCTCACCATTCATGTGGACGATGACGGGCCGGGCATTCCCGCCGACAAGCGCGAAGACGTCTTCCGCCCGTTCCACCGGCTGGACGAGGCGCGCAATCAGGACGACGGGGGCACGGGCCTGGGCCTGGCCATCGCGCGCGACATCGCGCGCGCCCATGGCGGCGACGTCGCGCTTGGCGTAAGTCCTCTGGGCGGCTTGCGCGCCAGCGTGCGCGTGCCTGTGTGAGGGGAAGGGACGAGCGATGGGGCTGACGCTTTACGGGATCAAGGCCTGCGACACGATGAAGAAGGCGCGCGACTGGCTCGCCGGCCAGGGCGTCGCCTACGCCTTTCACGATTACAAGGCGTCTGGACTCCATCGCGACGCGCTGGAGCGCTGGTGCGCGCAAGCGGGCTGGGAGACCGTGCTCAATCGCGCGGGCACGACGTTCAAAAAGCTCCCCGAAGCGGACAAGGCCGGGCTCGACGCCGCGAAGGCCGTCGCGCTGATGCTCGCGCAGCCCTCCATGATCAAGCGTCCCGTGCTGGAAGGCGACGGGCGTTTGACCATCGGCTTCAAGCCCGACATTTATGCGAAGGCGTTCACCAGCTCGTCTTGAGTCCGAGCCAGGCGGAGCGTCCCGCCGTCCCATAGCCATAGACGGTCTCGTAACGCACGTCGGTGAGATTTTCGAGCCGCAGCGAGACGGCCGTCTTCGCGTCGATGCGATATTCCCCATAGGCGTCGAAGCGCAGATAGGCGCCGAGCCGGTTGACTTCGCCCGGCCGGTCCCAGCGTCCGCTCACGAAGATCGCGCGCGGCTCGATCAGCCATGTGGAATCGGGGCGATATTCCAGCGCCGTGCGCAGCGTATGCGTGGGCCGGCGGGGCAGGGCGAGGCCCGTGTCGGCGTCCACCGCATGCAGATGCGTATAGGCGGCCTTCAGGCGCAGCGCATCGGGCGCCAGAACGGCGCGGCCTTCCACCTCCACGCCCTGCGTGCGCGCGCGCGCCACATTGTAATAGCAGCCATAGGTTTGAAACGCGGCGCAGGGCGGGGCGGCGTAGGAGAAGTCGATCAGGTTCTCGAACCTGTTGGAGAAAAACGTGACGGAGGCGTCGAGCCGCGCGTTGATCTTCTGGTCGAAGCCGATGTCGAAGCCCGTGGACGTCTCCGGCGCAAGGCTGATCGTCCCATATTCGGAGAAGAGCTGGAACAGCGAGGGCGCCTTTGCGCCCGTGCCCACGCTGGCGCGTATTTTCGTGCCGGTCTCCAGCACATGATAGGCGCCGGTGGCCCGCCAGGTGGCGAAGCGTTCGCTCTCGCGCACGTCGTCCACGCGCCCGCCCAGCGACACATGCAGCCGCTCGCCGAAGGATTTCGACCACATGGCGAAGGCCGAATGGGTCGTCTGGCGCGCGTCGAACGTCTGCAGGCGCGCGAGGGGCGCGGGATAGGAGTCCTCCGCGCCCGCTTGCGCGGATTCGCGTTCCGCGCGGGCGCCCAGCGTCAGCTTGCCGAAGGCGCGCAGGCTGACGTCGCCCTGATATTCCGCGCCCTGGCGCAGGCCGACGTAATCGTAGAACGAGCGGTAGAAGGCGCCTGGCGCCGCGTCATAGCGATAGACGCTGTCGAGCAGGCGATCGATATGCGCGACATAGAAAGTGAGCTGGCTGCGCAACAGGCCGTCGAAGCCCAGATGGGTCGCGCGCGCATGGCCGCGCGTGGAGATCGCGCGCGAAGAGCCCGGGCCGTCGGGAAAGGCGCCGAACGCGGAATCGAATTCCGCGCGCGTCTGCGTGCGGGTCACGCCCGCCTCCAGCGTGAGGTCGGCGTCCGCCTTCCATCCCACATTGAGATCGGCGCCGAACCGGCGCGCGCCGTCCGCCTCCAGCCGTTGCGCGCCTGCGCGCGCGACGCGATAGCCCCAAGCGGAAAAGCCGTCCGTATGGTATCCGCTGACGCCGAGGCTGTAGAACAGCGGCCCCTGCGCGCCGTTCATCTGCGCGCGCGCCTCTTTCGTCCCATAGGCGCCGGCCTCGATCTGCGCCGAGCCGAAATGGCCTTGCCGCTGGCCTTTCTTCGTCACGATCTGCACGACGCCGCCGATGGCGTCCGATCCATAGAGCGCGGTCTGCGGCCCGCGCAGGATTTCGATGCGCTCCACATTGTCGAGCGAGAGGCCGGAGAAATCGACCTCGCCGCCCGTGCTCGAAGGATCGTTGATGCGCACGCCGTCGACCAGCACGAGCGTGTGGCGCGCCTCCGCGCCGCGCAGCAGCACGGTCTGCACCTGGCCCGGACCCCCGGAGGAATTGACCGCCACGCCCGGCGCCTGACGCAACAAATCCTCGACCGAGCGCGCGCTCGAGCGGGCGATCTCGTCGGGGCCGATCACGCTCACGGCGGAGCCTGTGCGCTGCAGCGCCTGTTCGGCGCGCGCGGCGGTGATGGTGATGGCGGGAACGCCCGGCGCCGCGGCGGC
>CAIXDD010000165.1 GCA_903918155.1 uncultured Hyphomicrobiales bacterium | reverse complement strand
GATCCTGGCGACGGGAAAGCACGTGGTGGTGATAGGCGGTGGCGACACGGGATCCGACTGCGTCGGCACGTCGAATCGCCAGCACGCGAAGTCCGTCACGCAATTCGAGCTGTTGCCGCAGCCGCCCGAGCGCGAGGACAAGCCGCTGGTCTGGCCGTATTGGCCGGTCAAGCTGCGCACGTCGTCGTCGCATCAGGAAGGCGCGGAGCGCGAATTCGCGGTCAATTCCGTCGCGTTCCTGGGCGAGAACGGCCAGGTGCAGAAGCTGCGATGCGTGCGCGTGGACGACAAGTTCCAGCCGATCGCCGGCACGGAGTTCGAGCTGAAGGCCGATCTCGTTCTTCTCGCCATGGGCTTCGTCGCGCCCCTGCATGAAGGCATGATCTCCGATCTCGGCGTGAAGCTGGACGCGCGCGGCAATGTGTTCGCGGATACGATCCAGTACAAGTCTTCGGTGGAGAAGGTCTTCGCATGCGGCGACATGCGCCGCGGCCAGTCGCTGGTCGTCTGGGCGATCCGCGAGGGCCGTCAATGCGCCCGTTCGGTCGACGAGCATCTGATGGGCAAGACGCTCCTGCCGCGCTGACGCGGCAGGCTCCCACGCAGAAAGCTCCCACGCAGCAAGCTCCGACGCAGCAGGCTTTGAAGCGACAAGCCCTGAAGCCACCAGTCGTCACGAAACGCGCGCGCTCTTGAGCGCGCGCGTTTGCGTTCAGCCCTCCAGCGCTTCCAGCTCTTCGATCATGCCTTCGATCATCGACAGGCCGATGCTCCAGAAGCCGGGGTCGCGCGCGTCGAGGCCGAAGGGCTTCAGCAATTCGCCATAGGGCTTCGCCCCGCCTGCGGACAGAAGCGCGAAATAGCGCTCCTGAAAGCCCTCCGCCGCATTGCGATAGACGCCATAGAGCGAATTCACGAGGCAATCGCCGAAGGCGTAGGCGTAGACATAGAAGGGCGAATGGACGAAATGCGGGATATAGGCCCAGAAGGTCTCATATCCCGGTCCCAGCCGGATCGACGGCCCGAGGCTTTCGCCTTGCACGCTCATCCAGATGTCGCAGATCTGGTCGGCGGTGAGTTCGCCTTCGCGCCGCTGGATATGAAGCTTGCGTTCGAATGTGTAGAAGGCGATCTGCCGCACCACGGTGTTGAGCATGTCCTCCACTTTCGCCGCCAGCATGGCGCGCCGCTGCGCGGGCTCGCGCGCGGCCTCCAGCAGCGAACGGAAGGTCAGCATTTCGCCGAAGACGGAGGCCGTCTCCGCCAGCGTGAGCGGCGTCGGCGCCATCAGCGCGCCATTGGGCGCGGCGAGCACCTGATGCACGCCATGCCCCAATTCATGGGCGAGCGTCATCACGTCGCGCGGCTTTCCTTGGTAGTTTAGCATCACGTAAGGATGCGCCGAGGGCACGGTGGGATGGGCGAAGGCGCCCGGCGCCTTGCCCGCCCGCACGGGCGCGTCGATCCAGCGCTCGTCGAAGAAGCGGCGCGCGATATCGGCCATGCGCGGCGAGAAATCGCCATAGGCGGACAGCACGAGATCGCGCGCCTCCTCCCATTTATAGACGCGCGTCGGCGCGTTGGGCAGCGGGGCGTTGCGGTTCCAATAATCGAGGGCGTCTGCGCCGAACCATTTCGCCTTGAGCTTGTAATAGCGATGCGAGAGGCGCGGATAGGCCGCGCGCACGGCCTGCGTCAGCGCGTCCACCGTCTCGCGCTCCACGCGGTTGGACAGGTGGCGGCTGTCGGCCACGTCCTCGAAGCCGCGCCAGCGGTCGGAGATTTCCTTGTCCTTGGCGAGCGTGTTGGTGATGAGCGCGAAGGTGCGCAGATTGGCTTTCAGCGTTTCTCCAAGCGCGACCGCCGCCGCCTTGCGCACGTCCTCGGTGGGGTCCTGCATCAGATTGAGCGTGGGCTCCAGCGCGAGGTCGCGCCCGTCCACATGGAAGCGCAGCGCCGACATGGTGTCGTCGAACAGGCGGTTCCAGGCGCTGCGCCCGGTGATCGACTTTTCATGGAACGCCTGCTCCAGCCGGTCTTCCAGCTGGTGCGGCTTTTCGCGCCGCACGTCCTCGATCCACGGGCGATAGCGCGCAAGCGGCTCCTGCGACAAAGCGGCGTCGAGCAGGGAATCGTCGATGCGGTTCAGTTCGAGCGTGAAGAACAGAAGGTCGGAGGAGGCGCTGGTGATCTTCTCCTGCGCGTCGCCATAAAATTTCGCGCGCGCGGGGTCCGTCGTGTCGCCCGTATAGACGAGGCTCGCATAGGACATGATGCGCCCCAGCAAGTCCTCGATTCCCTCATAGGCCTGCACGGCCTGCGTCAGGGTTTTGGCCGCATCGGGTCGGGCGGCGATGTCGGCGAGCTTGCCCCGCCAGGCCTCGGCGAAGGCGCGGCATTGCGTCTGCGCCTGCGCGAGGTCGTCGCGATAGGCCTGCGACTCCATGCCGGGATAGAGATCGGCGAGATTCCATTCGGGCAGGGCGCCGAGATCGGCCTCGGCGGCGGCGGAGCTGGAGAGAGTCGGGGCGGCGGCGGCGGAAACGGGCATGGGTGCGACCTTTGGCGTGAACGCGCTCGGTATGGCGCCCGCAGCGGCTTTGGCAAGGCGCGCGGCGGGCCCCCACGGGCCGATGTCTTCAAATTGAAGCCAATCAGAGGAGAAACGTCAGCTCAAACTTCACCTTATGTGTCATTTTCGAGCGCCTTGGCCAGAAACTTAACGGCTCATTTACCCTAAAGGGCGACTTTGTGGCGGCGCGACGGGTCGTCCGGCGCCGGCAAGGGACACGATGAATTCCACCATTCTGATCGCCGATGACGATCCGGTTCAGCGGCGGCTGCTGGAAGCGATGATTCGTCGGTTCGGCTATGAGGTCGAGGCGGTGGAGAGCGGCGAGCTGGCGCTGGCGCGGATGCAGGCGCAGGGCGCGCCCAATGTCGCGCTGCTGGTGCTCGATCTCGTCATGCCCGATCTCGACGGCATGG
>CAIXDD010000164.1 GCA_903918155.1 uncultured Hyphomicrobiales bacterium | reverse complement strand
TTCTGGTCGCCCTGTTCGGGATCGCGATGTTTCGTCTGGTCGGATTTCGCCGCCAGATATTCCGCCGCGACGTCCCACGGCATGTCGCGCACGTAATGATAGCCCTGCTTGCAGGCGCGCAGCACATGCGGGTTCTTCTTCATCAGCGTCTGGGCGAGCTGGCGCACGCGCTGCTCAAGCTGATCCTTCGGCACGGCGAAATTGACGATGCCGATCTCTTCGGCGCGTTTGCCGTCGAAGGTCTCGCCCGTCATGATGTAATAGAGCGCCTGACGCTGCAGCACCGCCATCGCCACCGATTTCGTGACGATGCCGGCGGGAATGATGCCCCAATTGATCTCGGAAAGGCCGAAGATCGCCTTCTCGTCGGCGATGGCCAGATCGCAGGCGAGCAGGAACTGGAAAGCCCCGCCGAAACACCAGCCGTTGACCATCGCGATGGTCGGCTTGGAGAAATGCATCAGCCGGCGCCATTGCCAGGCGGAATTGGCCTTGTGCAGGCGCTCGCGCAGCACCGGATGGCCGGCGTCGGGCTCGCGGAAATATTCCTTCAGGTCCTGCCCGGCGGAAAAGGCGTCGCCTGCGCCCGTCATCACGACGACGCGGCAGGACTCGTCCATTTCGAGGCGGTCGAGCGCCTCGTTCATTTCGAACACGATGGCGGGATTGATGGCGTTGCGCTTCTCAGGACGGTTGAGGGACACCCAGGCTATCCCATCCTCCATGCGCACGACGACGGCCTTGGCTTCGCTCACTTGAACCTCCCGGCGGCTTTGAATATAAGGGAGCCTTAGATCAGGCGCGCTGCGACGCGTCAAGGCGAGCTCAATCGGGGGAGGGGGCGTTGGGACGCGTGCGGCCGAGCACGATCTATCTGCTCCACCAGACGAGCCAGGCGCTGCGCTCGCGTCTCGAACACGCGCTGCGCAGCCTGGGCGTGACCGGCATCCAATATACGATCCTCGCCCTTGTGGAGCGCCATGCGGGCCTGTCCTCCGCCGACCTCTCGCGCCGCTTCTTCGTGACCCCGCAGACCATGAACCAGATCGTCGCCGGCATGACCCAGCGCGGGCTGCTCACGCGCGCGGCGAGCGGGGCGAACAAGCGCATTCTCGAAATGACGCTCACGGACGAGGGCCGCGCGCTTCTGGCGCGCTGCGAGGAGATCGCCGATTCCGTGGAGGACGAGGCGCTCGCGCTTTTGCCCGACGACCAGCTCGCCGCCATGCGCGGGCATTTGCGCGCGCTGCTGCGGCAATTGCGCGTGACGACCCAGCCGGCCGCCCATGCGCCGGTGGAGGAATTGCGCGCGGGCGGCGGGGCGATCCCGAGCGCGAAGGAAAAGTCGTGAAAATCCCCTGCGCGAGATCGCGCGCGGGCGAAGGAAATGGCCGTTCCCGGACGCGCGTTTCCGCTGTAAGGCTTTTGGGGGAGAGCGCCCCGACCAGAGGGCGCGGCGGCGCTTGCGGCGCCGAGGGCAAGGAGCAGACATGAGTCAGGTCAAGCACCCGCAGGACTTCTGGTCCGGCATTTTGTTCGCCGTCGTCGGCGTCCTGGCGCTCTGGCTTGGACGCAACTATGCGTTCGGGGCCATGACGCGCATGGGCCCGGGCTTCCTGCCGACCGTGCTGGCCTGGGGCCTTGTCGGCATCGGCGCGTTTCTGGTGGCGCGCTCTTTCCTGCTGCGCGGCCAGCCCATCTCCCCCAGCGCGGTTCGCCCCCAGCTGATGATCGTCATCGCCATCGTGGTCTTCGCCCTTCTCATCGAGCGGGTGGGCCTTGCGCCCACGGTGGTCGCGGTGGGCGTGATCGCCTCGCTGGCGACGTCGGAAATGCGCTGGCGCGAAACGATCCCGCTCACGCTCTTCATGGCGGCGCTCTGCGTGCTGCTGTTCATCAAACTGCTCGGACAGACGATGCTGCCGTGGACGTGGAGTTTCTGACATGGACGTCTTCAGCAATCTCGCCACCGGCTTCTCCGTCGCGGTCAGCTTCCAGAACCTCGCCTTCTGCCTGATCGGCTGCCTTCTCGGCACGCTGATCGGCGTCTTGCCGGGCATCGGACCCATCGCGACCATCGCGATGCTTCTGCCGGTGACCTTCGGCCTCGATCCGCTGGCCGCGCTCATCATGCTCGCCGGCATCTATTACGGCGCGCAATACGGCGGCTCCACCACGGCCATTCTGGTGAACCTGCCCGGCGAGACCTCCTCGGTCATCACCTGCCTCGACGGCTATCAGATGGCCAAGCGCGGGCGCGCCGGCGCGGCGCTCACCATCGCCGCGCTGGGCTCCTTCTTCGCCGGCTGCGTGGGCACGATCGCGATCGCCATGTTCGCGCCGGTGCTCGCGGGCTTCGCCGAAAAATTCCGCTCGCCGGAATATTTCTCGCTGATGCTCTTCGGCCTCGTCGCCGCCGTCGTGCTCGCCCATGGCTCGGTCATCAAGGCCGTCGCCATGGTGCTGCTGGGCCTGCTGGTGGGGCTGGTGGGCACGGACACGCAGGCGGGCGTCACGCGCTTCACCTTCGGCGTATCCGAGCTTTACGACGGCATCGATTTCGTGCCGCTCGCCATGGGCCTGTTCGGCATCGCCGAGATGATGACCAATCTCGACCGCAAGTTCGAGGACCGCAGCCAGACGCAAAAGATCGGCAGCCTCTGGCCGACGCGCGAGGAAGTGAAGCTCGCCGTGCCGGCGGCCCTGCGCGGCACCATTCTGGGTTCGCTGCTGGGCATTCTGCCGGGCGGCGGCGCCGTGCTCGCCTCCTTCTCCTCCTACACGCTGGAAAAGAAAGTCTCCCGCTCGCGGGCGATGTTCGGCAAAGGCGCGGTGGAAGGCGTGGCGGGCCCGGAAGCGGCCAATAACGCCGGCGCGCAGACCTCGTTCATTCCCCTGCTCACGCTCGGCATCCCCTCGACTCCGGTCATGGCGATCATGGTGGGCGCCATGATGATTCAAGGCATCGCGCCGGGCACCGCGCTCATCACCGAACGGCCCACCTTGTTCTGGGGCATGATCGCCTCGATGTGGATCGGCAATCTGATGCTCGTGGTCATCAACCTGCCGCTGATCGGCCTGTGGGTGAGCCTGTTGCGCGTGCCCTATCGCATGCTCTTCCCCTGCATCGTCATCCTGTGCTGCGTGGGCGCCTACGCCATCAGCTCCAGCCCGTTCCTCGTGATGATGATGGCCGGCTTCGCGGTGCTGGGCTATACGTTCGGCAAGCTGGGATGCGAGGGCGCGCCCTTCCTTCTGGGCTTCGTGCTCGGCCCGCTGATGGAGGAGAACCTGCGCCGCTCCATGGTGCTCTCCTTCGGCAGCCCGATGATCTTCTTCGAACGCCCCATCTCGCTCGTGCTGCTGCTGATGTCGGCGGCGCTTGTGCTGATGATCGTTCTGCCCTCCTTCCGGCGCACCCGCGAGGTCGCCTTCCAGGAATGAGCCGGCGCCGGATGCGCCTTTGCGGAAACGGCGGGCCCTGGCCCGCCGTTTTCGTTTCACCCGCCGTAGGCGCGCCGCCAGTCCACGAAGGCGCGCACGCCCTCCGCCAGCGGCGTGGCGGGCCGATAGCCGGTGAGCGCCTCCAGAAGGTCGGCGCTCGCATAGGTCTGCGGCACGTCGCCGGGCTGCATGTCGCGCATGCGCCGCAGCACGGGAACGCCCAGCGCGCGCTCCACCTCGTCGATGAAGTCGAGCAATCCCACTGGGTTTCCCCCGCCGACATTGACCACGCGATAGGGCGCCGCCGGCGACAGCGAATCCATCGGCCCTGCGGAAGCGCCCTCCACGGGCGCGCACTCGACGAGCCGCGTCACCGCCTCCACGAGATCGGCGACATAGGTGAAGTCGCGTTTCATCTCGCCGTGGCCATAGACGTCGATGGGTTCGCCTGCCAGACTGGCGCTCACGAATTTGAACAAAGCCATGTCGGGCCGGCCCCATGGGCCGTAGACGGTGAAGAAGCGAAAGCCCGTGGTCGGAATCTTCCACAAATGCGCGTAGGAATGGGCCATGGCCTCGCCGGCCTTCTTCGTGGCCGCATAAAGCGTGAGCGGATGGTCGGCGCGGTCCGTCTCGCGGAAGGGCATGGCGGCGTTCGCGCCATAGACCGAGCTGGTGGACGCGAAGAGAAAATGTTTCGGCGCGCAGGCGCGCACGGCCTCCATCACGTTGAACATGCCCAGCAGATTGGCGTCCACGTAAGCGCGCGGGTTTTCGATGCTGTAGCGCACGCCCGCCTGCGCGGCGAGATGGATGACGACGTCGGGCCGCGCCTCCTGCGCGCAGGCCATGACGGCGGGCGCGTCCTCCAGCATGAACTCATGGAAGGCGAAAGCGTTGGTGCGGGTCAATTGCGCCAGCCGCGCCCGTTTCAGCGACACGTCGTAATAAGGCGTCATGCCGTCGACGCCCGTCACGGAATGTCCGTCGTCGAGCAGGCGCCGGCTCAGATGATACCCGATGAAGCCGGCGGCGCCGGTGATGAGAAAACGCATGCGACCCGCCTCACGCCCGCAGAACTCATCCTGAATCGCATGGCCGACGGGGCGCTGGCAAGGCGCGCGGGCGGCGCCGGGCGCAGGCGCGCATGAAAAGCCCGGCGCTCACCATCGTCATGCCGACGCTCAACGAGGCGAGCCGGATCGGCGAATGTCTCGCAGCCCTGCAAAGCCTGCGCGCGCAGGGCGTGGAGATCGTCGTCGCCGACGGCGGCGGCGCGGACGCGACCATGCGCCTCGCCCGCCCGCTTTGCGACGCGCTCGTCTGCGCGCCGCGCGGACGCGCGAGCCAGATGAACGCCGGCGCGCGGATCGCGCGCGGCGACGTCCTGCTTTTTCTCCACGCCGACACGCGCCTGCCGGAGGGCGCGGCGGCGCGCCTGTGCGCGGGCCTTGCGGCGAGCGGGCGCGTCTGGGGCCGGTTCGACGTGACCATCGAGGGACGCTCGCGCTGGCTGCCCATCGTCGGCGCCTGCATGAACCTGCGCTCCGCGCTGACGGGAATCGCGACCGGCGACCAGGCGATCTTCATGACGCGCGCCGCCTTCGAGGCGATCGGCGGCTTTCCCGACATCGCGCTGATGGAGGACGTCGCCGCCTCGCGGGCGCTCAAGCGGCTCGGCCCGCCGCTGCGCTTGCGCGAGAAGGCGCGCACGAGCGGGCGGCGCTGGGACGCCGGCGGCGCGCTGCGCACGATCCTGCTGATGTGGCGCCTGCGGCTCGCCTATTTCCTCGGCGCGGATCCACAGGACCTCGCGCGCCGCTACGGCTATGCGCCGCGCCCCGCGGCCCGCAGCCCCACATGCGCGCCTGTGCGCATCGCGCCCGACAAGGAGCGCGAGATCGCCCTCGCCGTCTTCGCGCGCGCCCCCGTGCCCGGCGCCGCCAAGACGCGGCTCATTCCCCTCCTCGGCGCAGACGGCGCCGCGCGCCTTCATGCGCGGCTCGTCGAGCGCGCGCTCGCGACCGCTTTGGCCGCAGACGTGGGCCCGGTGACCTTGTGGCGCGCGCCCGAACATGCGGACCATCCGTTCTTCGTGACCTTGGCGACCTCGGCGACCTCGGCGCGCAGGGGCGCGGCCCTCGCCACGCAGGACGGCGCGGATCTTGGCGCGCGCATGCTCGCGGCTTTCGCGGCCCGCGCGCCGCTGCTGCTGATGGGGGCCGATTGTCCCAGCGTGACGCCGCAGGACCTGCGCTGGTGCGCGCAGGCGCTGCGCGCGGGCGCGGACGCGGTCTTCCTGCCGGCGGAGGACGGCGGCTATGGGCTGGTGGGCGCGCGCGCGCCGATTCCGGAAATCTTCCTCGACATGACCTGGGGCGACG
>CAIXDD010000163.1 GCA_903918155.1 uncultured Hyphomicrobiales bacterium | reverse complement strand
CGGCGCGGCGGCGCGCCCGGCGACGATCGGCGCGGGCCCAAGCCGCATCGGGACAAGTTCCGCGACAAGCCGCAGCGCGACGAGCGCGGCAAGCGCCCCTTCGCCACCACCGAGGCGCCGCGGCGCGAGAAACAGCCCGATCCCAATTCTCCCTTCGCCAAATTGCTCGCCCTCAAGCAGCAGCTTGAAGGCGGCGACAAGTCGTAGCGGCGGCCCGCATGGGCCGTGGCCGTTCCGCGCAGGCGGAGGGCGGGTCCGGGGAGGACGGGGCGGGCGCGCGCCAGCGGCTCGACAAATATCTCTGGTTCGCCCGCATGGCGCGCACGCGCGCCGACGCCGCGCGGCTCGTCACGGCCGGCCATGTCCGCGTGAACGGGCGCAAATGCGACCAGCCGTCGAAATTTCTGGCGTTGGGCGACGTGCTCACGATCTCGCTTCAGCGCGACGTGCGCGTCTTGCGCGTCTGCGCCTTCGCCGCGCGCCGCGGCCCTTACGAGGAGGCCCGCCGTCTCTATGAGGATTTGGCGCCCCTCAAGCCGGCGCCCGATCCGCGCGGGGACGCGCCGGCGTGAGCGGGCGGCCGCCCTTGCGCGGCGGCGCCAAAGCGGATAGCAACCGGGCGTCCGAATTACGCAGGAACCGGCCCATGACGTATGTCGTCGTCGAGAATTGCATCAAGTGCAAATATATGGATTGCGTGGAAGTCTGCCCCGTGGATTGCTTCTACGAAGGCGAGAACATGCTCGTCATCCATCCCGACGAATGCATCGATTGCGGCGTCTGCGAGCCCGAATGCCCCGCCGAGGCGATCAAGCCGGACACCGAGCCGGGCCTTGAGAAATGGCTGTCGCTCAACGCGGACATGGCGAAGTCCTGGCCCAATATCACTGTGAAGCGCGATCCGCCCGCCGATTCCAAGGATTTCGACGGCAAGCCCGGCAAGTTCGACGCGCATTTCTCGCCCAATCCCGGCGAAGGCGACTGAGCGCGCGCATAAACCATCCCGAATGAAAACAGGCCGGCGACGCCCTCGCCGGCCTTCTTGCGTCTTGACCTTAACCAAGGCGGCGGCGAACCCTCGTGCGCGTGAAGCAGGGGGCGAGACACATGCAGGACACGCGCATCTGGGCGATCCGGGCGGGAAGCGCGGGGCAGGCGGATTCCATCTTCATCGAGCAGGAGCATGTCGCGCTGTCCTGCGTCGAGATGGACGGCGACGCGAGCAGCCTGCCGCCCACGCGCGGCGCCTTCAAGGAAGCCTTTCGCAACGGCGCCGACGAGGAGCTGGCGGCTTCGGCGCCCGCGCTTGCGGGGCAGGTCTATCGCTTCGTGCATGAGATGCGCATCGGCCATCGCGTCATCTATCCGCGCAAGAGCGACCGCACGCTGCGCTGGGGCGAGATCGTCGGTCCCTATGTCTATGACGTGCAGGACGGCAAGGCCTTCGCGCATCGTCGCGCCGTGCGCTGGTTCGGGCGGCTGAGCCGCGACGAATTCACCCCCGGCGCGCTCTACGAGCTGGGCTCCACGCTGTCGCTGTTCGAGGTGCGCTCGTTCGCGCATGAGTTCTGGCGCAAGTTCGAGGCCCATGCGGAGGCTTGCGAGGACGAGCCGGAGGCGAATGCGCTGCGCGACATCGCAGAGGCCACGAATGATTTCATCGCCCGGCGGCTGCGCACGCAATTCAAGGGCTTTCCCATGGAGCCGCTGGTGGCCGACGTCTTTCGCGCCATGGGCTATCGCGCGCGCACCACGCGCAAGACGCGCGACGACGGCATCGACGTGATCGCCCATCGCGACGAATTGGGAATCGAGCCGCCGATCCTGAAGATTCAGGTGAAGGCGCATGACGGAAACATCGGCGCCGATCCGGTGAAATCCTTCAGCGCGATGATTCCCGATCGCGACGTCGGCGTGTTCATCACCACGGGGGGCTATTCGGCGGGCGCGCTCGATTTCGCGCGCACGCGCTCCAATATCCGCCTGCTGAACGGGCTCGAATTCATCGCGCTGATCCAGAAACATTACGATCAGCTCGATCCGCGGCGGCGCCGGCAGATTCCCTTGCGCCGGGTGCTCGTGCCCGACGTGGGCGGCGCGGACGGGGAGAGTTGAGGGCCGCGCAAGGCGCGCGCCAAAGAAAAAGGCCGGCGCGAGGCCGGCCTTCAAGACATGCGGCGCCGGGGCGCTGCGGGGCGCCTCAGGCGTCCTTGGACTTCGGCGTCAGGATCTGGCGGCCGCGATACATGCCGGTCTTCAGATCGACGTGGTGCGGGCGGCGCAATTCGCCGGAATCCTTGTCCTCGACATAGGTCGGGGCGGCGAGGGCGTCGGCCGAGCGGCGCATTCCGCGACGCGACGGCGAGGTTTTTCTTCTCGGAACAGCCATAATCGTCTCCAATGCGGGCGGCGGCGGGCCTGCGCTCAAGCCCGTTCGACCCCGACTTTTCAGGAAATCCAGCGGCGTCCATACAACGAAACCGCGCCATTGGCTAGCGCCCCTGCGGCGGGGCGCGCGAAACAGGCGCAGCCGGGCGGCGGCGGGCGCGCGCGGCGGATCGGCGGAGCTTGACGCTGGCCCCGCCTGGCGTCAATCCAGAGCCGTCACCGGCGATTGAGGAGCGAAGCGTGGCGCAGGATGCCTTCACGAAGCGGCTGGTCGCCGCCGCGCAAGAGGTGGAGCGGACGCTCGACCGTCTGCTCAAGCCCGAGCTTTCGCCCGGCGAGCAGGCCCGGCCCGCGCGGCTGCTGGCCGCCATGCGCTATTCCGCGCTCGACGGGGGCAAGCGGCTGCGGCCTTTCCTGCTGATCGAAAGCGCCGCTTTGTTCGGCGCGCAGGGCGAGGGCGTGCTGCGCGCGGCTTGCGCGCTGGAGATGGTCCATTGCTATTCCCTCATCCATGACGACCTGCCGGCGATGGACGACGACGACCTGCGCCGCGGGCGGCCGACCAACCATCGCGCCTTCGACGAGGCGACCGCGATTCTGGCGGGCGATTCCCTGCTCACCTATGCGTTCGACGTGATGGCGGACGCCGCGACCCATCCGGACGCGCAGGTGCGCTGCGAGCTGACGCTGGGCCTGGCGCGCGCTGCGGGCCTGGGCGGCATGGCGGGCGGGCAAATGCTCGATCTCGCCGCCGAGGCCTCGGGCGAGCCGCTGTCGCGCGAGCAGATCGCCTTGCTGCAGGCGATGAAGACCGGCGCGCTTCTGCGTTTCGCGGCGGAAGCGGGCGCGATCTATGGCGGGGCGGGCGCGCAGGAGCGCGCGGCGCTGGTCGCCTATGGGCGCGCGCTGGGACAGGCCTTCCAGATCGCCGACGACATTCTCGACGCGGAAGGCGACGAGGCGGCCATGGGCAAGCGCGTGGCGAAGGACGCGGGCCGCAACAAGGGCACGCTGGTCGGCGCGCTGGGGCTTGCGGCCGCGCGCGCGCTTCGCGACGATCTCGCCCAGCAGGCGGTGGACGCGCTGGCGCCGTTCGGGGCGCGCGGCGGCGTTCTGGCGGCGGCCGCCCGGTTCACCGCGCAGCGCGCGCACTAGCGCCTCAGCGTTCGCCGCCGTCGTTCAGCGGGTGCAGGTCGCGCACCATGGCCTTCATGCGCTCGTCGAGCACATGGGTGTAAATCTGCGTGGTCGAAACGTCGGCATGGCCGAGAAGCTCCTGCACCACGCGCAGATCCGCGCCATTTTGCAGCAGATGGCTGGCGAAGGCGTGGCGCAGCACATGCGGGCTCACGCGCGCGGGCGCGAGCCCTGCTGCGATCGCGGCGTCTTTCAGGTCGCGCGCGAAGGCTTGCCGGGTGAGATGGCCGCTTTCGCTGTCGGCGGGAAACAGCCAATGGCTTTTCGCCAGATCGGGCTTGGCGTCCGCCAGCAGGCGCAGATAGACGCCCATGGCCGCGCGCGCCGGCTCCGACAGCGGCGTCAGCCGTTCGCGCCCGCCCTTGCCCTTGATGACGAGCAGGGGATCGCGCGCATGGGCGGCGGCGCGCGGCAGGGACACGAGTTCGGAGACGCGCAGGCCCGTGGCGTAGAGCGTCTCCAGCAGGCAGGTCATGCGCGCGGCGCGCAGGCGCTGGGCGGCGGGGCGGGCGGGATCGTCCAATCCCTCGCGGGCGCCGGCGAGCAGGCGGTCCACTTCCTGCACGCCGAGCACTTTCGGCAACGGGCGCACGCGGCGCGGCGCGTCGACGACGCCCGTCGGGTCGTCGCCGCGCAGGCCCTCGGCGTAGAGAAACTTGTGGAACTGGCGCACGCAGGAGAGCCGCCGCGCGGCCGATGCGGGCTGGAGCCCGCGCGCATGCAGATCGGCGATCCAGCCGCGCACCAGATCGGCGGTCGCCGTGGCGGGCGCGCCCCCGCGCAGGGCCAGAAAGCTCAGGTAATCGCGCAGGTCGCGCCGATAGGCCTCGATCGTGTTGCGGGCCGCGCCGCGCTCGGCCGCCGCCATGTCGAGGAACAGGACCGCGAGATCCGTTCCGGGCGGACCGCCTCCCGGGCCGTTCGCCTCGTTCTTGCGAGCCTCTTTCTTGCGAGCCTCGTTCTTGCGCGTCTCTTTCTTGCGCGTCCCGCTTTCGCCGCCCATGGCGCGCTCAGCGGTTCAGGCGGTTGGGCGGCACGGTCTGGCTCATCTCGCGGGGTTCGGGCTCGACGAAGGCCACGAGCGCCGCCATTCCGCCCCACGCAAGGCCGGCCAGCACGCCCAGCACCAGGAGAAACCGCACGAGACTTGGCATCAGAGACCCTGCGTGACCGACCGAACATGCGCCGCCCGCCGTCCGCTTATCAAATGGTCGGGGCGGGAAGGCAAGCGGGCGCGGCCCCAATCGACCCGGCGCCGCTTAAATCCGCCGCCGCGACGTGGTATGCCGGCGCCATGCAGGCGATGGACGACACCTCCGGCGCGGAGCGCAGCGCTTCTTCCGGCCAGCCCGGCCCCCACGCGGATTCGCGCGCGGCAGCCTTGGTGCGCCGGCTCGGCGGGCGTTCGCTCGTGCTGGTGGGCATGATGGGCTCGGGCAAGACATCCGTGGGCCGGCGCCTCGCGCATCGGCTGGGCCTGGATTTCGTGGACGCCGACGCGGAGATCGAATCGGCGGCGGGCATGACCATCGCCGATATTTTCGCCAAGCATGGCGAGGCCTATTTCCGCGACGGCGAGCGGCGCGTGGTGGCGCGCCTGCTGGGCGAGCGCCAGCGCGTGATCGCGACAGGCGGGGGCGCCTTCATGGCTGCGCAGACGCGCGAGGCCATCGCCCGCCAGGGCGTGTCGATCTGGCTGAAGGCCGACGTCGACGTGCTGCTGCGCCGGGTGCGCAAGCGCAACAATCGCCCGCTACTGGCGGATGTGGACGCGGAAGCGACCATGCGCCGGCTGATCGAGGAGCGTTATCCGGTCTATGCGCAGGCCGACTTCACCATCGAATCGAAGGAAGGCCCGCACGAGGCGGTGGTGGAGGCGATCATCGCCGCGCTTGAAGGCGGGCGCGCAGATGCGAGTGGACTTGCGAGCGGGCTTGCGCATCGCGCCGACGCCGCCCACGCCGCCGCGTCTGCGCCGCAGGCGCGCGTGCGCGTGGAGCTGGCCGCGCGCGCCTATGACATTCTGATCGGGCCCGACCTGATCGCGCAGGCGGGCGAACATATCGCGCGCGCGGCGCCGGGCTCGGCCTGCGCCATCGTCACCGATTCCCATCTCGCCGCCGCCCATCTGCCCGCCCTGCAGGCGAGCCTCGACGCGGCGGGCCTGCGCCATGCGCTGGTGACGATCCCGCCCGGCGAGAGTTCGAAATCCTGGGAGATGTTCGAGCGCGTGTGCGAAGGCGTGATCGGCGCGCGCATGGAGCGCGGCGATGCGGTGGTGGCGCTGGGCGGCGGCGTGGTGGGCGATCTGGCGGGCTTCGCCGCCTCCGTCATTCGGCGCGGCATGCGCTTCGTGCAGATTCCCACGAGCCTGCTCGCGCAGGTCGATTCCTCCGTCGGCGGCAAGACGGCGATCAATTCCGCGCATGGCAAGAATCTGATCGGCGCCTTTTATCAGCCCTGCCTCGTGCTCGCCGACACGGGCGCGCTCGCTAGTTTGCCCGCGCGCGAATTCCGCGCCGGCTACGCCGAGATCGTAAAATACGGCCTGATCGACGACGCGGCCTTTTTCGGCTGGCTCGAACGCAATTGGCGCGGCGTGTTCGCCCGCGGGCCCGAGCTGACGGAAGCCATCGCCAAAAGCTGCGCGTCGAAGGCGGCCGTCGTGGCGCGCGACGAGACCGAGCAGGGCGACCGCGCCTTGCTCAATCTCGGGCACACATTCGGCCATGCGCTCGAAAGCCTCACCCATTTCGACGGCGCGCGGCTCGTGCATGGCGAGGGCGTGGCGATCGGGCTCGCCTGCGCCTTGCGCTTCTCCGCGCGTCTGGGCCATTGCAGCCTCGCGGACGCGCAGCGCGCGGAGGCGCATCTGCGCGCGGCGGGCCTGCCTTCGCGCATCGATCACATCGCGGGCTGGAACGCGGGGCCCGATGAGATTCTGGACGCCATGCATCAGGACAAGAAGGTCTCGCGCGGCGCGCTCACCTTCATTCTGGCGCGCGGAATCGGCCAAAGCTTCATCGCGCGCGGCGTGCCCGCGTCGGACGTGCGCGCCTTCCTCGCCGACGAACTGGCGCGCTGACGTCAGGCCTGCGGCGCCGCATCCGTTTTCGCGCCATGGTCCCGCGCCATCGCATCGGTCATGAATTGCGCGCGCGCGAGCGTCGCGAAGCGGCCGTTGAGCGCGACCAGCTCCTCGAAATTTCCGGTCTCCACCACGCGGCCCTGATCGAACACGAAGATGCGGTCGGCGTTGCGGATCGTGGCGAGGCGATGGGCGATGACGAAGGTCGTGCGCCCTTGCGTGGCGGCG
>CAIXDD010000162.1 GCA_903918155.1 uncultured Hyphomicrobiales bacterium | reverse complement strand
GGCGCGCGCACGAGGCCGCAATCGACGACGACGCGCACGCCCTCGATGGTGAGCGAGGTTTCCGCGATGGAGGTGGCGAGCACGATCTTGCGGCGGCCCGCAGGCGCCGGCGCGACCGCGCGATCCTGCGCGCCGCGCTCCATGGCGCCGAACAGGGGCGTCACGTCGACGTCGGGCGCGCGCAGGCGTTCGCGCAGCCGTTCGGCGACGCGCAGGATTTCGCCCTGGCCGGGCAGAAAGGCGAGAATAGAGCCGGGCTCGCGCTCCACCGCGCGCAGAACGGCGCGCGTCACCGCCTCCGCCACGTCCTGCGCGGGATCGCGGCCGAGATAGACCGTCTCCACCGGAAAGGCCCGGCCGTCGCTCTCCAGAACCGGCGCGCCCTCCAGCAGGCCGGCGACGCGCGCGCCGTCGAGCGTGGCGGACATGACCAGCAGGCGCAGGTCCTCGCGCAGGCCCGCCTGCGCGTCGAGCGCCAGCGCCAGGCCGACATCGGCGTCGAGGGAGCGTTCGTGAAATTCGTCGAACAGAACCGCGCCCACGCCCGTCAGCGCGGGATCCTCGAGGATCATGCGGGAGAAAACGCCCTCGGTGATCACTTCCACCTGCGTGCGCGCGGAGATTTTCGTCTCCATGCGCACGCGCAGGCCCACCCGCTCGCCGACCTTTTCGCCCAAAGTCGCGGCCATGCGCTCGGCGGCGGCGCGGGCGGCGAGCCGGCGCGGTTCGAGCACGAGAACGCGCCCCCCGCCCAGCGCGGCCTCGTCCATCAGCGCCAGCGGGACCCGCGTGGTCTTGCCCGCGCCGGGCGGGGCGACCAGAACGGCGCGCGTCCCCGCCCCAAGCGCGGCTTTGACCTGCGGCAGGATCGCGTCGATGGGCAGGGCGGCGTCGAATGTCATGGACGTTTGATGGCGCCCCGGCGGCCCGACCGCAACATTCCCCTGTGAAGCTCCCAAATGACGCTGCCCAAAACGGTCCCCTTGCATGCCCCTTTGGTCGGCGCCTCCTACGAGCGCGTTGTGGGACGGCGCAAGACGCGCTATACGCCCCGTCGCCGCGACGGCCGAGCCGGCCGCACGGCTGGGGTCCGCGCTGCGGGCTGGAAACCACAGGATTCCCCAAGGCCCTGTCATGCTGACGGACCCAGCCTCACCACCGGACGCGCGCGGCCCTGACGGCCAGATCGGCGCCCAGAACGGCGCCCGCGACGGCAATGGTCACGCCGACCATGCGCGCGGCCCGGGCGGACTCGTGACGCTCGCCTTCGCCTCCATCGGCGTCGTCTATGGCGACATCGGCACCAGCCCCCTCTACGCGCTGCGCGAATCCCTCGTCCACGCCACGCAGGGCGGCACGGTCACGCCAAGCGAGGTGATCGGCGTCGTCTCGATGCTCATCTGGGCGCTTTTCGTCGTCGTCACGCTGAAATATGTCGTCTTCATCCTGCGCGCCGACAATCGCGGCGAAGGCGGCACGCTGGCCTTGATGGCGCTCGCGCAGAAAGCCTTCGGCCGCCGCAGCCCGATCATCTTCGTGCTCGGCATCATGGGCGCGGCCCTGTTCACCGGCGATGCGATCATCACGCCGGCGATCTCCGTTCTCTCCGCGGGGGAGGGGCTGAAGCTCGTCTCGCCATTGTTCGAGCCCTATGTCATCATGATCACCGTGGCGATCCTCGTCACGCTGTTCGCCGTGCAGCGCGGGGGCACGCGGCGCGTCTCCACATGGTTCAGCCCGATCATGCTGGTGTGGTTCGCCGTGATCGCGGCTTTGGGCGTGGCCCATATCGGCGACGCGCCGCAGATCCTGCACGCCTTCAACCCCGCCTATGCGCTCGACTTCCTGTTCTCGCACGGCCTCATCAGCTTCGTGGTGATGGGCAGCGTCTTCCTCGCCGTCACGGGCGCGGAGGCGCTTTATGCGGATATGGGCCATTTCGGCCGCAAGCCCATTCAGGCGGCGTGGATCTTCTTCGTCTTTCCCGCGCTGGTGCTGAATTATCTCGGACAGGGCGCGCTGATCCTCGACAATCCGGCGACGCTGTCGAACCCGTTCTATCTGATGGCGCCGGACTGGGCGCTGCTGCCCCTCGTCCTGCTCGCCACGCTGGCCACCGTCATCGCGAGCCAGGCGACGATCACCGGCGCCTATTCCCTCGCGCGCCAGGCGATCCAGCTCGGCCTGCTGCCGCGCCTTGAGATCAACCACACGTCGGACACGCAGGAAGGACAGATCTACATTCCGCGCGTGAACCGGCTTCTGCTGATCGGCGTGCTGCTTCTGGTGCTGATGTTCCGCTCCTCCTCCAGCCTCGCCTCGGCCTATGGCATCGCGGTGACGGCCTCGATGGTGGTGGACACCTGCCTGCTGTTCTTCATCGTCTGGCGGCTGTGGGGCTGGCCGGCCTGGGGCGCGGCGGCCTTCGTCAGCGGCTTTCTCGTCATCGAACTCGCCTTCTTCTCCTCAAACCTGCTGAAGCTCCTCGACGGCGGCTATGTGCCCGTGCTCATCGGAGCGGCCATGATCCTCATCATGTGGACGTGGAACCGCGGCACCCGGATGCTGGAGGAGAAGACGCATCGCGATTCCATTCCCACGCGCGACCTCATCCGCATGCTGGAGAAATCCAAGCCCACGCGCGTGCCCGGCGCCGCCATTTTCCTGACGAGCGACCCGGAGGTCGCGCCCGCCGCGCTCATGCACAATCTCAAGCACAATAAGGTGCTGCACGAGCGCGTCGTCATCGTCTCCGTCCGCACGGAGGACATGCCGCGCGTGCCCGAAAGCGCGCGCTGCGAACTGGAGAAATTCTCCGACGATTTCATCCGCGTGACGCTGCATTACGGCTTCATGGAAAGCCCGCGCGTGCCCGCCGCCCTCGCCTCGCTGCGCAAGGCCGGCCTGAAATTCGACATCATGACGACGTCGTTCTTCCTCGGCCGGCGCACGCTGAAGGCCTCGCCCAGCTCGGGCATGCCCAATTGGCAGGACCAATTGTTCATCGCTCTGTCGCGGCAGGCGACCAATGCGACGGACTTTTTCTCGATCCCCTCCGACCGCGTGGTCGAGCTGGGGGCGCAAGTGGCGATCTGACTCGTCGCGATCCGGCTCGCGCTATCTGACTCGTCGCGATCCGACTCGCGCTATTTGACCCGTCGCGCTCCGATCTGCGCGGGCGGCCTGCGCCGCTCCGCCCGCGTCAGCCGCCGATGTTGAAAGCCGCCAGCGCGGCCATATTCACGATATCGGTGTCTTTCGCGCCCAGCGGCATGATCTGCACCGCCCTGTCGAGGCCCACGATGAGCGGCCCGATGACCGTGGCGCCGCCCAGCTCCTTGAGCATTTTCGTCGCGATGGACGCGGAATGGAACGCGGGCATGACGAGCACGTTCGCCGTGTCCTTGAGCCGGCAGAACGGATAGGCGCTCATCAGCTCGCGATTGAGCGCCACATCGGCCGCCATCTCGCCGTCATATTCGAAATCCACGCGCATCTTGTCGAGAATGCGCACCGCTTCCTGCACGCGCGCGGACCGCTCGCCCGGCGGCTGGCCGAAAGTGGCGAAGGCGAGCAGGGCGACGCGCGGCTCGGTGCCCAGCCGTCGCGCGACGCCCGCCGCCTCCACCGCGATCTGCGCGATCTCCTCCGCCGTGGGCATTTCCGTGATCGCCGTGTCGGCGACCAGAACCGTGCGCCCGCGCGCCACGACAAGCGACACGCCCATCAGCCGATGGCCGGGACGCGGATCGATCACGCGGCGCACGTCGTCGAGCGCATTGGAGAAATTGCGCGTGACGCCCGTCACCATCGCGTCCGCGTCGCCCACCGCCACCATGGCGGCGGCGAAATGGTTGCGATCCTGATTGACGAGGCGCACGCAATCGCGAAACAGATAACCCTGCCGCTGCAGGCGCTCATAAAGATGATGCGCATAGACCGCATTGCGATGGGACAGGCGCGCGTTCTGCACCTCGATGGCCTTGTCGGCGATGTCGAGCCCCGCGAAAGCCGCCGTCTGCGCGATGCGGTCCTCCTGGCCCACGAGCACCGCCGTGCCCAGCCCCTGATTGACGAAGGACAGCGCGGCGCGGATGACCTGCTCCTCCTCGCCTTCCGCGAAGACGACGCGCCTGGGATAGCGGCGCACGCGCTCGACAACGCGCTGCAAGGCGCCCGCCACCGGATCGCGCCGGGCCGACAGCGCGTCCTTATAGGCGCCCATGTCCACGAGCGGCTTGCGCGAAACGCCCGATTCCATCGCCGCCTGCGCGACGGCGGCGGGGATGACGCTGATGAGGCGCGGATCGAACGGCGCGGGAATGATATATTCGCGCCCGAAGCGCGGACGCGCGCCCTGATAGGCGGCGGCCACTTCGTCGGGCACGTCCTCCTGCGCCAGCGCGGCGAGCGCATGGGCGGCGGCGACCTTCATCTCCATATTGATCGTGGTGGCGCGCACGTCGAGCGCGCCGCGAAAGATGTAGGGAAAGCCCAGAACGTTGTTCACCTGATTGGGATAGTCCGAACGCCCCGTCGCCATGATCACGTCCGAGCGCACGGCATGCGCCTCCTCCGGCGTGATTTCGGGATCGGGATTCGCCATGGCGAAAATGATCGGGTCCTTCGCCATCGAGGCGACCATGTCGGGCGTGAGCGCGCCTTTCACGGACAGGCCGAAGAAAATGTCGGCGCCTTCCATGGCCTGCGCGAGCGTGCGCCGGTCCGTCTCCGCCGCATGGGCGGTTTTCCACTGATTCATGCCTTCGGCGCGGCCCTTGTAGACCACGCCCTTCGTGTCGCACAGGATCACATTGTCATGGGCGAAACCCATGGCCTTGATGAGATCGAGACAGGCGATGCCCGCCGCGCCCGCGCCATTGCACACGAGCTTCGTCTTGCGGATGTCGCGGCCGGTGAGCTTGATGGCGTTGAGCATGCCGGCGGCGGCGATGATCGCGGTGCCGTGCTGGTCGTCGTGGAAGACGGGAATGTCCATCAATTCGCGCAGGCGCTGCTCGATGACGAAACATTCGGGCGCGCGAATATCCTCCAGATTGATGCCGCCGAAGGAAGGCCCGAGATAGCGCACGGCCTCGATGAATTTGTCGGGATCCTCCGTGTCGATCTCAAGATCGATGGAATCGATGTCGGCGAACCGCTTGAAGAGAACCGCCTTGCCCTCCATCACGGGCTTTGAGGCGAGCGCGCCCAGATTGCCCAGACCGAGAATCGCGGTGCCGTTGGAAATGACGGCGACGAGATTGCCGCGCGTCGTATAGTCGAAAGCGGTCGAGGGATCAGCCGCGATCGCCTTGACGGGAACGGCCACGCCCGGCGAATAGGCGAGCGACAGATCGCGTTGCGTCGCCATGGGCTTGCTGGCGATGATCTCGATCTTGCCCGGCCGCCCGCGCGCGTGAAATTGCAGGGCTTCCTGATCGATGATCGCCATGCGCGACGGGCGCGCGCCGGGTTTCTGCGGTGCCGGGTCTTGCGGGGTCTGGGCCATCGTCATCCTCGCTGCGTCAGGAGCGACCTTAACCGCTGCGAGGCGCGCTCCACAAGCGCCCCCCGCGCCCCCGCCTCATCGTTTCGCAGCATGTCGTCACAGCATGCCTTCGCAACGCGTCTTGCAGCATGGCTTTGCAGCCCAGCGCAACGAAAGCGCCGCGCCCGCGTTATCGAGAGCGGGAGCGGCGCGGGCGCGATGGCGCGCGCCTGCTTCGCGCCCTGTCGCAGCTTCGCCCGGAGCCCTGCATGCAACGAATGGACGACGGCCTTCCCGCGCCGCTTGGCGCCGCATGGGACGGGCGCGGCGTCAATTTCGCGCTGTTCACCGCGCATGGAACGGCGGTGGAGCTTTGTCTCTTCGATCCGACGGGCCGCAAGGAGACAAGGCGGTTCCGCCTGCCAGCGCGCACGAACGACGTGTGGCACGGCTATCTCACCGGACTCTATCCGGGCCAGCTTTACGGCTATCGCGTGCATGGGCCTTACGAGCCCGACCGCGGCCATCGTTTCAATCCCCACAAGCTTCTCGTGGACCCCTATGCGAAGCGCCTGTTCGGCCGCGTGCGCTGGCATGACGCGCTGTTCGGCTATCGGCTGGGCGCCCATCGCGGCGACCTGACCATGGACCGGCGCGACAGCGCGCCGATGATCCCCAAGGGGATCGTGGTCGACCCGGCCGAATGGAACGGCCAGCCTTTGGAACGGCCCCTGCGGCGCGACTGGCGCGACATGCTCATCTACGAGGCGCATGTGAAAGGCCTCACGGAGCTGCGCCACGACCTGCCGGCGAGCGTGCGCGGAACCTACACGGCGCTCGGCCACCCAGCCATCGTCGATCATCTCGTGAAGCTGGGCGTCACCGCCGTCGAGCTTCTGCCGATCAGCGCGTTCGTCGACGATCGCTTCCTGCAGGAACGCGGCCTGCGCAATTATTGGGGCTATTCGCCGCTGAATTTCTTTGCGCCCGAGCCCCGCTATTTGGGCGAAGGCGGCGCGCATGGCCTGCGCGCGGCCATCCGCACGCTGCATGAAGCGGGCATCGAGGTGATTCTCGACGTCGTCTATAATCACACGGCGGAAGGCAATCATCTGGGCCCCACGCTCTCCTGGCGCGGCGTAGACAACGCCGCTTATTACAAACAGCCCTCCGACGCCCCGCGCATGACATGGGATTCGACCGGCACGGGCAATACGCTCGATCTGTCGCATCCGCGCGTGCTGCAAATGTGCCTCGACAGCCTGCGCCATTGGGTGGAGGCCTATCACATCGATGGATTCCGCTTCGACCTCGCCGCCACGCTCGCGCGCGACCCCTTCGCCTTCAACCAGCGCAGCGGCTTCCTGCAGACGGTCGCGCAAGATCCCGTTCTCTCGCAGGTGAAACTCATCGCAGAGCCCTGGGACGTGGGCGAAGGCGGCTATCAGCTGGGCGCCTTTCCCGTCGGCTGGAGCGAGTGGAACGACAAATGGCGCGATGCGGTGCGCGGCTTCTGGCGGGGCGATCCCCATCGCCTGCCCGATTTCGCGCGCGTGCTCACCGGCTCGCGCGAGATCTATGAGGCGAGCCGGCGCCACCCCTGGGCGTCGGTCCATTTCGTCACCGCCCATGACGGCTTCACGCTGCATGACCTCGTGAGCTATGACGAGCGCCACAACGGGGCCAATCGCGAGGACAATCGCGACGGCCATGCGCATAACCTGTCGTGGAATTGCGGCGCGGAAGGGCCCAGCGACGATGCGCAGGTGAATGCGCTGCGCGCGCGCCAGAAGCGCAATCTCCTCGCCACGCTGCTTTTGTCCATCGGCACGCCGATGTTGCTGATGGGCGACGAACTCTCCCGCAGCCAGGGCGGCAACAACAACGCCTATGCGCAGGACAATCCGATCAGCTGGATGGATTGGGAGGAAGGCGCCGCGCGCGATCCCCATCTTCTGGATTTCGTGCGCGCGCTCGCGCGCCTGCGTCATGGCTACGGCGTCTTTCGCCGCGCCTCGTTCCTCAACGGCGTCGTTTCCGCCGATACCGGCCTGAAGGACGTTTATTGGCTCGCCCCCGAGGGGCGCGAAATGAACGAGGCCGATTGGGCGCAGGAGACGCGCCGCGCGCTCGGCATGCAGATCGGCAATGACGCGCGCGAGGAGCGACGTTTTCTTCTCCTCGTCAACGCCGCCCCGCAGGAGATCGGCTTTCGTCTGCCGGCGGATTTTCCGGCGCAACGCTTCGTCCATGTTTTCGACACGGGCCTGCCGGACGGCCTCGTGCGCGAGCGGCCCCATGTGCTCAAGCCCGGCGGACTCTTCGCGCTGGAGGCCCGCACGCTCGCCCTCTTCCAGCATCAGGCCGCGCCGACGCCCCATCGCGCGGGAGGCCGCCATGCCGGATAAGCGGGGAAAGATCCGATGAGCGGCGCGCCGTTGGATCGCGCGGAACGCGCGCTCGCGCGCCTTGCCGGCGCAGCTTCGGGCTATGCGCGTTTTGACGGCGCGTGGATCGATGCGCCGCCGACTGCGCTGCGCGCCATGCTCGACGCCATGGGCTTTCCCGCAGGCGCATGCACGCGCGAGAGCCTCCACCGCCTCGCGAGCCTGCGGCGGGCGGCCCTTGCGCCGCTGATCTGCGCGCAGGCCGATGCGCCGACGACGATCCCGCTGCGCGGCCCTGCGCTGGCGCACGTGGACTGGCGCCTCACGGCGGAAGACGGCGCGTTGACGCAGGGCCGAAGCGAAGCGAGCCGCGACGCGCGCGGGCGGGCCTTTTTCACGCTGCCGGCGCAGCCCGTCGGCTATCATGAGCTGGAGGCTTGCGGGGCCCGCGCGACATTGATCAGCGCGCCGCCGTCCTGCTGGCGCCCGCCCGCGCTTGAGGACGCGCGCGCGTGGGGCGTAAGCGCGCAGGTCTATGCCTTGCGCGACGCGCAGACGCTGGGCGTCGGCGGCTATCGCGAAATCGCAAGCCTCGCCCGCGCCGCCGGCGCGCGCGGCGCGTCCTTCCTCGGCCTGTCGCCCTTGCACGCGTTGTTCAGCGCTGATCGCAGCAAATATTCGCCCTACTCGCCCTCCAATCGCGAAATGCTGGAGACGCTTTTCATCGATCCGCGTCTTGCGCCGGACGTCGCGCCGGAGCTTGCGCAATCCATCCAACAACAGGCGCAGTCGCTGCGCGAGAGCGCGCTTGTGGATTATGACGGCGCATGGGCGCTCGCGCGCCCGCTACTGGCGCAGGCGTGGCGCGACTTCTCCGCAAAGGGCGGCGGCGCGGCGTTCGACGCCTTTCGCGCGCGCGGCGGCCAGGCGCTCGCCGATCACGCTTTGTTCGAAGCGTTGTCGGACGTCATGCGCGCGCAGGGGCGCAGGGAGCGCAGCCAATGGCCCGCGGATCAACAAAGCCCGCATTCCGCCGCCTGCGCAAAGGCGCGCGTGGAGCTCGCGCAGGAGATCGGCTTCCACGCGTTTCTGCAATGGCTCGCCGACACGCAATTGGCGCAGGCCGCCGGCGCGGCGCGCGCGGCCGGCATGGAGATCGGCTTATATCGCGACCTTGCAGTGGGCCCGGATCGCGCCGGATCGGAGACTTGGCGCAGACCGGAGGATTATCTGCTGCGCGCCTCCATCGGCGCGCCGCCCGATCTGTTCGCGCCCGCCGGCCAGAATTGGGGTCTGCCGCCCTTCGATCCCGTGCGGCTTGAGCAGGACGGATTGCGCGCCTTCCGCGCGCTGCTGCGCGCCAATATGCGATGCGCAGGCGCGATCCGCATCGATCATGGGTTTCAGCTTGAACGTCTTTATCTCGTGCCCGAAGGCGCAAGCCCGGACGAAGGCGTCTATGTGGCGAGCCCGTTCGCGCCGATGCTCGCCTGCCTGCGCATCGAAAGCCAGCGCGCGCGCTGCATGGTGATCGCGGAGGATCTCGGCACCGCGCCGCCGGGATTCTCTGAAGCGATCATGCGCGCAGGCCTGCTCAGCTATCGACTGCTGATGTTCGAACGCGACGCGCAAGGCGGCTTCAAGGCGTCGGGCGACTGGCCGCGCGAGGCTTTGGCCGCGATCTCCACCCATGATCTGCCCACGCTGGCCGGATGGCGGCGCGGTCTCGACATCGCGCTGCGCGCAGCATTCTTCGGCGACGCGCAAACGGATGACGTCCGCCGCGCGGAACGTCGCGCGCTCGCGCAGGCGCTTGCGCGCGAAGGACTCGCCCCGTTGCGCGACGACGACGACAGCCTGCGCGCGAGCGTGACGCGCTTTTTGGCGCGCACGCCTGCGCGATTATGCGCCGTGCAGGTGGAAGATCTCGCAGGCGAATGGAGCCAATCCAATTTGCCCGGCCCGGAGCGCGGATATCCGAATTGGCGACGCAGGCTTTCGACGTCGCTGGAGGCGCTCGCCCGCGACGACGGGCCGCTTGCGACAGCGGCCACCTGTATGGCGCAGGAGGGCCGCAGCCTGCGCCCGGGCGCCGGCGCGCTCGCAAGCGCCCCGCCGCGCGCCGTCTATCGCCTGCAGATGCGCGCGCAATTCACGTTCGACGACGCGGCGCGGCTCGCGCCTTATCTCGCCGCTCTGGGCGTGAGCCATGTCTATCTCTCGCCGATCATGCGCGCGGCGCGCGGGTCGGCGCATGGCTATGACGCCACGGACCCTGCGCAGATCAATCCTGCGCTTGGCGGGGAAGACGGCTTCCTGCGCATGAGCGAGGCGTTGCGCGCGCAAGGCCTGAAGATCCTGCTCGACTTCGCGCCCAATCATCTCAGCGTCGCGCTGGACAGCGACGACGGCGCCTCATGGTGGCGCAGCCTGCTCGAATGGGGACAGCGCTCGCCGTTCGCCGAGGCCTTCGACATCGACTGGGCGCGGGGAAGCCCAAAGGCCAAGATCCTCCTGCCCGTGCTCGACACCGCGCTGGACAAGGCGCTCGCCGACGGATCCTTCGTCCTCGCTTTCGATCCAAAGCAAGGCGCCTTCAGCGCGCAACGCCAGACCACGCGCTTTCCGCTCAATCCGATCGATTGCGCCTTTCTGCTGGAGCGCGCGATCGGCGCGGCGGGGGCGAACGGCCATCACATGGCGCAAGCGCGGGCGCTTGTTCTGGCGGCCGCGCGCGCGAAAGGGCGCCGGCGCCATGGGCTCGGCGAAGGGTCCAAACGCGCGCTCGTCGCCGCCATGAGAGACGCGCCCTGCGCGCAAGCGATGCGCGAGACGATCGCGTGTTTCAATGCGGCGCCGGAGCGCGCCGGCGCGTTGGCGCGGCTCTTGCGCGCGCAGGCTTATCGCCTCGCCCATTGGCGCTTGGGCTTTTCCCAGCTCAATTATCGTCGCTTCTTCGATGTGACCGCGCTTGCGGGCTTGCGCGTCGAAGAGCCGCGCGTCTTCGAGCGCGTGCATGAAAAAATTTTCGCGCTCATCGAACAAGGCCATGTTGCCGGCCTGCGCATCGACCATATCGACGGACTGGCCGATCCCGGCGCTTATCTCGAACGCCTGCAGGCGCGCGTGGGCCCCGGCTTCTATGTGGTGGTGGAGAAGATCCTCGCCCGTGACGAGACCCCGCCCGCATGGCCGATCGCGGGCACGACGGGTTATGAGACGCTCACGCGCCTCGACGCCTTGTTCGTCGCGCAGGCCCATGAGGCCGACTTCGACGACGCCAACGCCATCGTCTGCGCGGACGACCGACCCTTTGCGATCCGCCTGCGCGAAGTGAAACGCGAGATGATCGACCGCGCCTTTCGGCCCGAGCGCGACAGCCTCGTCGACGCCACCCAGAAGGCCGCAGGCGGCCACGATCTCGACCGGCGCCACATTGAGCAAGCCTGGTGCGCGCTCATCGCGGCCCTGCCCGTTTATCGCACCTATCTTTCCGCAGGCGCGCCGCGCGAGGACGATGCGCGCAGCCTCAAGGCGGCGTTGGAGCTTGCCCGCACCCAATGCGACGCAGATACGCTCGAATTCATTCACGGCGTGCTGTTCGACCCTGCGCCGGATGCGCGCCTGCGGGACGTGCGGCGGCGTTTCGAGCAAACAAGCGGACCGGTGATGGCGAAAAGCCTCGAGGACACGCTGTTTTATCGCGACGCGCGCTTTGTCGCGCTCAACGAAGTGGGCGGTGCGCCGGATATCTTCGGCTTGAGCGTCGGCGCGTTTCACGCCCATGCGCAGGCGCGCGCACGCAGCCAGCCGCATGGACTCGTCGCCACCCAGACCCATGACGCCAAGCGCGGCGAGGACCTGCGCGCGCGGCTCGCCGCGCTCTCCCATATCCCGGAGACGTGGCGCACCCTGTTCGAGAGCGCGCCTGCGCCGGAATGTCCCGACGCCAATGATCGCAGCCTGTTGCTGCAGACGTTTTTGGGCGCGTGGCCCGCCCATGGAGGAAACGGGGAAGCCCTAAGCGTCGACGAGCCACTGCTTGCGCGCTTTCAGGCCTATGCGACGAAGGCACTGCGCGAGTCCAAACGGCGCAGCGACTGGCGCGATCCCAATACGGCTTATGAGGAGGCCGCCCGGCGATGGATCGAGGATTTATGCGCGCATGAACCGTTTCTCGATGAGATGGGCCTGCGCTTCGGCGCACTGGCGCGCGCAGGCTTTCGGGTTTCTCTGGCGCGCACGGCGCTGAAACTGACATGCCCCGGCGCGCCCGATCTCTATCAAGGCTGCGAAGCCTCCGATTTCACGCTTGTCGATCCCGACAATCGCCGCCCCGTCGATTATGCGCTGCGGCTTCGGATGATGGAGGCGGGCGGGCGCGGGTTCGACGCCTGTAAATTCGCGCTCACGCGCGCGCTGCTCGCCGACCGCAAACACGCGCCCGCGCTCTACGCGTTCGGCGATTACGAACCGCTCATGGCGCCCGATGGATGGATCGGCTTTCGGCGCAATCATGGCGGAGATGCGCTGCTCGTCGCCGCATGCGTCGCGCCCTTCACGCATGCGCCGGCGCCCGCTTGGGCGCAAGCGGACGCAACTTGGCGCAACCTTCTCGCCGAGGTCGCGTTCCCTTCCGCAAGCGATGCGCGCGCAGGCCTGCCCGCCATCGTCCTGAGGGCGCAGGACCCATGACAAGAAAGTCCGCGAAGGGAAAGGAGACGGCGTTTCGCGAGCGCCACGCGGGCGTGACGGCGAGCCTTGCAGAGCGCGTGGCGATTGAAAATGTCGCGCCTGCCGTGGATGGCGGCCTGTGGCCGGCTAAGCGCATGCAGGGCGAGACGGTGGATGTGTTCGCGGATATTTTCAGCGACGGTCACGACGCCCTCGCAGCCGACCTTCTCTGGCGCGCAGGAGACGGGCCTTGGTCGCGCGCGCCCATGCGCCACATCGAGAACGACCGCTGGACAGGCGCGTTCACGCCTCGGGACATTGGCGCCCATAAGTTCGCGATTGAAGCGTGGCGCGATCCCTTCGCCTCCTGGGCGGCGGATGTGGATGCGAAATTGCGCGCGCAGCAAAATGTGGAGCTGGAGACCGCGGAGGGCGCCCGACTCGTTCGCGCCGCGCAAGGCGCTGCGGCGCAATCGCTTTCGTCATTCTCGACGAAAGAGCCCGACGCGTTTCTCGCGATCCTCCTGCGCGAGGAAACGCGCGCGACCATGCGCGCTTGCGGCACGCGCGAAGGGGAGACGCGCTCCGCCGATTATCCGCTTTCGGTGGACCGCCAGCGCGCGGCGTTCTCGGCCTGGTATGAAATGTTTCCGCGCTCCGCCTCCAACGATCCCCATCGCCATGGCGCGTTCCGCGACGTCATAGCAGGGCTCGACCGCATCGCGGGACTGGGTTTCGACGTTCTTTATTTTCCGCCCATCCATCCCATCGGCCGCACGAACCGCAAGGGGCGCGACAATGCGCTCGTCGCGCGCACGGACGATCCCGGCAGCGTCTACGCCATCGGGGAGTCCAGCGGCGGACATGACTCGATCCATCCCGAGCTCGGCACGCTTGAGGATTTCCGCGCGCTCGTCGCGGAGGCTGGCGCGCGCGGCCTTGAGATCGCGCTCGACTTCGCCATCCAATGTTCGCCCGATCATCCGTGGATCCGCGACCATCCGGACTGGTTTTCGTGGCGCCCCGACGGCTCGCTGCGCTTTGCGGAGAACCCGCCAAAAAAATACGAGGACATCGTCAATATCCGCTTCGACGGGCCCGCCCTGCCCGCCGCATGGCATGCATGGCGCGACGTTCTCTCCTTCTGGATCGCGCAGGGCGTGCGCATTTTCCGCGTCGACAATCCCCACACCAAGCCGCTGCCCTTTTGGCGTTGGCTGATCGCGCAGATCAATCACGCCCATCCCGACGTCATCTTTCTGTCGGAGGCGTTTACGCGGCCGAAAATGATGAAGCGGCTCGCCAAGATCGGCTTTCAACAGAGTTACACTTATTTCACCTGGCGCAACGGCAAACAGGAGATCATCGATTATCTGCAGGAATTGGGTGGGCCGATGCGCGATTATTTCCGCCCGAATTTTTTCGTGAACACGCCGGACATCAATCCCTATTATCTGCAGACCAGCGGCAGGCCCGGCTTTATCGTGCGCGCCACGCTGGCCGCGACGCTATCGCCCAATTGGGGCGTCTATAGCGGGTTTGAGCTTTGCGAGGCGGCGGCGACGCCCGGGCGAGAGGAATATCTCCACTCCGAGAAATACGAGATCAAGGCGCGCGATTTCGACACGTCCCTCAGCATCGCGCCCCATATCAGCAGGCTGAATGCGATCCGCCGCGCGCATGTCGCGCTTCAGGCGCCGGGCCCTGTGCTCTTTCTCAACGCATGGAGCGATCATGTGCTCGCTTATGCGCGGCTTGCGCCCGACCGTTCGGAGGCCATTGTCGTGATGGCCAATCTCGATCCCCATCAACGCCATTCCTGCGCTTATGAGGCGCCGTTATGGGAGTTCGGCCTGCCGGACAACGCCTTCGTGGAAGCGGAGGATCTTCTGTATGGCGGACGCTTTCGCCTGCATGGCAAGATCCATCAGATCGCGCTCGATCCTCCCCACAATCCCGTCGTCATCTGGCGCCTTATCAATCCGGCCGGGGAGCAGGCGCGATGATCGACGCAAAAGAAGCGGGCTGGTATCGCGACGCCGTCATTTATCAATTGCATGTGAAGTCGTTTTTCGATTCCAATCACGACGGGATCGGCGATTTCGCAGGCGTGAGCGAGAAGCTCGATTACATCCGCGATCTCGGCGCCAACGCCATCTGGCTCATGCCCTTCTATCCCTCGCCGCTGCGCGACGACGGATATGACATCGCCGATTATCGCGGCGTGAATCCCGCCTATGGGGCCATGCGCGCCTTTCGACGCCTGGTGCGCGAGGCGCATGCGCGCGGCATTCGCATCATCACCGAACTCGTCATCAATCATACGTCGGATCAGCATCCCTGGTTCCAGCGCGCGCGGCAATCGCGACCTGGCTCGCCGCTGCGCGACTTTTACGTCTGGTCGCAGCACGACCGCCTATATGCCGACGCGCGCATCATTTTTCTGGATACGGAAAGTTCCAACTGGACATGGGATCCCCTCGCCAAGGCTTATTATTGGCACAGATTCTACAGCCACCAGCCTGATCTGAATTTCGACAATCCGCGCGTGCTGGACGCCGTGCTCGACACGATGCGCTATTGGCTGGATATGGGAGTCGACGGCTTACGGCTGGATGCGATCCCCTATCTCATCGAGCGCGACGGCACGAATTGCGAGAACCTGCCCGAGACCCATGCGCTGATCCGCCGGATTCGCGCGACGGTGGATCGGCAATATCCCGGCCGCATGCTTCTGGCGGAAGCCAATCAATGGCCGGAAGAAACCGCCGCTTATTTCGGCGAGGGCGACGAATGCCATATGGCGTTCCATTTTCCCCTGATGCCGCGCATGTATATGGCGCTGGCGATGGAGGATCGCCACCCGATCACCGATATCATGCGCCAGACGCCGGAGATTCCCGCAGGCGCGCAATGGGCGATCTTTCTGCGCAATCATGACGAGCTGACGCTTGAAATGGTGACGGACAAGGAGCGCGATTATTTGTGGTCTCATTACGCCAGCGACAGCCGCGCGCGCATCAATCTGGGCATCAGGCGACGGCTTGCGCCGCTGCTGGGCAATGACCGACGCAAAATCGAGCTTTTGAATTTTCTCCTTCTATCCATGCCCGGAACGCCGGTGGTCTATTACGGCGACGAAATCGGCATGGGCGACAATATCTATCTGGGCGACCGCGACGGCGTGCGCACGCCGATGCAATGGTCGCCGGACCGCAACGCGGGCTTCAGCCGCGCCGATCCCGCGCGATTGTTCCTGCCGACGATTCAGGATGCGGTCTATGGTTATACGAGCGTGAATGTGGAGGCGCAGCTGGCGAGCCCCGCGAGCCTGCTGAGCTGGATGCGCCGCATGATCGCCGTTCGCCGCAATTATCACGCGTTCGGGCGCGGCCGTCTGCGCTTCCTCTATCCCGACAATCGCAAGATCCTCGCTTATCTGCGCGAGTTCGACGATGAGCGGATTCTTTGCGTGGCGAATGTCTCAGGAGCCGCGCAAGCGGCGGAACTCGACCTGAGCGAATTTTCCGGCGCCGCGCCCATGGAATTGTCGGGCGGCTCGCGCTTTCCCCCCATCGGCGGCCTGCCCTACATGCTCACCCTGCCCGCCTATGGTTTTCTGTGGCTGTCGCTGGATTCCAGCAAGCCCGCCGGCGAGCGGTTCGGCCCGCAGCCAGAGGCCGAATTGTTCACGCTCGTCCTCACGGGCGCGACGGCGGATCTGCTGACCGGCCGCGAGGCGCAGGCGTTCGAACATAATGTGGCGCCGCGCTATTTACGGGCGCGCCGGTGGTTTGCAGCCAAAAGCGCGCGTATTCAGGGCGTGCGCGCCCATGCGCTCGCGCATCTGCCTTCGACGCGGCGGCATCGATCCTTTCTTCTGGCGCAACTCGACGTGTCCTTGCGCGCACAAGAGACGCAGACTTATTTCACGCCGCTGGCCATCAACGAAGAGGCCGAGGAGGACAACGTTCTGGCCTGGGCCGCCGCGCGCGTGCGGCGCGGGTCGCGCATGGGGTTGGCCTATGACGCGGACGCGGATCCCGATTTCGGCGCGACGCTGGCGCGCCTGATGCTGGAGGGGCGCGAGCTGATCTGTCCGGGCGACGGATCGATCCGATGTT
>CAIXDD010000161.1 GCA_903918155.1 uncultured Hyphomicrobiales bacterium | reverse complement strand
CGCGGGCGCGCCGGGCGGCGCGAAGAACAAGATCGCATGGACGCGCTTCTCGCGCAGCGCCGCGGCCGCTTGCGCCGCATCGAGCGCGACGATCTCCACCCCGCCGTCGAAGCCTGCGCGCAGCGCGCGCGCCAGGCCCTCGCCGTCGCCGGGCCGATGCGCGACCAGCGCGACGCGACGCCCCGCCAGGGCGGCGAGATCGTCCTCCTTCATGCTGTCCGGCGCGAGCGCGACGAGCGTTTTCCTCGCGCAAGACGGCCAGCGTCGACCCATCCTCCGGCAAGAGAAGATCGGGCCGCGCGATCGCAAGATCGGCCCGGCCCGCGCGCAAGGCCTGCGCGCTCGCGCGCAGATCCGCCTGCGGCGCAACGCGCAGGCGCACATTGGCCTTGCGGGCGGAAAGCGCCTGCGCGAAGGCGGCCATCACGCGGGTCTCGGGCTCCTGCGCGGGCCCCGTGGCCACGACATAGCGCGCCGGGCTGAAGGCGTAGACCCATGCGCCGGCGAACACGGCGCCGCCAAGCGCAAGCGCCAGCGCGGCGAGCGCGCGGCGTCGCCTGTGGCGCATGAGCCGGTCCACAATGTCGCGCATCAGCGTCCAAGGGTTCGGGTTTCCGCCGGCTCGCCCCAGCTCCTGCTGCGTGCAATTCGCCGGGCGCAGCCGCGTTCCCTTCGCCCTCATGCGGCCGACGCGCGCGGGAACATGCGCAGGCTTCGTCGCATTGGCCGCTTGTGCAAAGCCCGTCGCGAAAATCCCCGCTTCTGCGCGAGGCCGGTCGTGTTCGGCCCGCGCGCAGGCCCAAGACCGCCCCGCACCGCTGGCGCGACGTCGCGCGCGGCCTGCCGCACGCCATGGCGCGCGACCGCGTGTTTTCGCTCGCCGCCGGCGTCGCCTTTTATGCGGTGCTCGCGATCTTTCCCGCGCTTGGCGCGAGCGTCACGCTTTATGCGTTAGTCGCGGACGCCTCGCGGGTCGCGGCCCATCTCGATCTTCTCGCCGGCGTCCTGCCGCCGGGGGCGGCGGAGCTTCTGGGCGAGCAGATGACGCGCATGGCGGCTGCGGCGAATACGCTGGGCTGGGCGCTCGTCGTCAATCTCGCTTTGTCGCTGTGGAGCGCGAACGCGGGCGTGGCGGCGTTGTGCGATGCGCTGAACGTGGTCTTCAAGGAAGAGGAGAAACGCTCCTATGCGCGCTTCTACGCGCTCACCTTGCTGTTCACGCTTTTCGCCGTGATCTTTCTCGCGCTGGCGCTGGGGCTCATCGTCGTCCTGCCCGTGGCGCTCAGATATCTGGGCTGGGGCGGGATCGGCGAGCGCCTGCTCGCGCTGGCGCGCTGGCCGGCGCTTTACGTCGGCGTGCTGGGCGTGCTGATGGTGTTCTATCGCTACGGGCCGAGCCGCGCCGCGCCGCAAGGGCGCTGGGTGAGCCCGGGCGGCTTGCTCGCGGCGGCCGCATGGCTGGCCGCCTCCATCGCCTTCTCCTGGTATGTGGCGAGTTTCGACAGCTACAGCCGCATGTATGGATCGCTGGGCGCGGTCATCGCCTTTATGATCTGGCTCTGGCTGTCGAGCGTCGTCGCGCTTCTGGGCGCGGAGATCGACGCGCTGGCGGATGCGACGGAAAACGCGACGGAATGAGGATGACGCGCGCCTATTGCTTCTCGATGCCGGCGCTCTCCATCATCTCGCCCCACTTCTTCGTCTCCTCCTCCATGATCTTGCGCAACAGCGCCTGATCGCCGGGATAAGGATCGGTGGCGAGATTGGAGAGGAAGGTCTTCGTCTCGGGCCGGCGCACGATCTCGTTCAGCCAGCCTTCGAGCTTGGCGAGAATCTCCTTCGGCGTCGCCTTGGGCGCATAGGCGCCGAAAGAGGCGGGGATGTCGTAACCTGCGTAGCCGAGTTCGTTCATGGTCGGCAGGTCGGGCGTGACGCCCGAGCGCTCGAGCGTGGTGACGGACAGCAGCTTCATGCGGCCGCTGCGCGCCTGCCCCACGGCGAATGTGCCGTCGGCGATGACGAAATCGAGCGGGCCGTCGAGATCGGCGACGGAATCGCCCATCGACTTGTAGGGCACGCGCGTGGCCTTGCCCTTGATATGGCCGAGCAGCAGTTCGGCGGCGAGAATGGCGGTCGTCGTCGTGCCGCCATAGGTGGCCTTGCCGTCGCGCGCCTTGATATGGGCGACGAGGTCGGGGATCGAATTGATCGGCGATTTCGGACCCACCGCATAAATGAACGGCAGGATGGCGAGCGTGGTGACGGGCTCGAAATCCCGGATCGGGTGATAGGTCGGATCCTTATAGGCGTGAATATTGCCCAGAAAGGCGATGTTGGGGGCGATCAGCAGCGTATAGCCGTCCGGCTTGGCGTTCGCGGCCTGATTGGCGCCGATGTTTCCGCCCGCGCCCGGACGATTGATCACCACCACGGTCTGGCCGGAGACTTCTTGCAGCTTGTTGGCGTAATAGCGCGTGATCGTGTCCGCGCCGCCGCCCGCCGCATAACCCAGCATGATGCGGATGTTCTGATTGGGCCAAGCGCCTTGCGCGAAGGCCGGCGCGCCGGCGCAGGCGAGCGCGCCCGCCGCGAGCGCCCCTGCCGCCAGCCGGCTTGCGAAGAGAGAGGCGCGCAGACGCGCCAGAGCCCGATCCATCATAGTCGTTTCCCCCTGTTTTGCGGAAACGATACAAGGCCTGCGCGCCCGCGACAATCCGCCCGGCGGCTCAGGCGGCGGGCAGCCGCGCCCGCCCTTGCCGCGCCTGCATGAGCGCCGCTTTGAGCGGGCAGGCGCCGACATAGCCCCGCCAGGCCAGAAAGGCGCCCGCCCCCAATGCGGCGGCGCTCAACAGCCGGTTGGGCCGCGGCGTCGCGCCGGCGGCCGCCAGCCCAAGGCCGGCGATCATGGAGATGGTCCGCTCCGTCCTCGACAGATTCTCGCGCATATTCATCCTCCGCATCCGGGGCGCCGCCGCGCGGGCGGCCGCCGGCGAGGGGTCCAAACGTCAAAGGCGGACCGGTTTCCCGATCCGCCTCCGAAGGAACCGCCGGACGTTCTGCAACGCCTGGCAAGCGTCCTGACCGCCTAACGCCGATCGGGCGGGGCGGTTCCGCAGGGCGCGTTATTTCGCGAGATAAGGCCACACTTCCAGCGAGCCGCGATAGACCATCTCCACGGCGACGTAGAGGATGACCGCGAGGCCGACATAGGCGATCCAT
Organism: uncultured Hyphomicrobiales bacterium; assembly: GCA_903918155.1. GTDB lineage: Bacteria > Pseudomonadota > Alphaproteobacteria > Rhizobiales > Beijerinckiaceae > Terripilifer. The sequence goes on along the minus strand of CAIXDD010000161.1, from coordinate 5,390 downwards.
TTATGCTTCTGCAGCAGGCGCGCGATGAAGGTCGCGGCCAGCCCCATGAGGGCGATCGACAGGGCGAGGCCGAACACGAGCACCCAGGGGTGTTCGCGCGAGGCGCCGGCGACCGCCAGCACATTGTCGAGCGACATGGTGACGTCGGCGACCACGATCTGCCAGGCGGCCTGCGCGAAGGTCTTCTTGGGCTGATGCCCGGCGATCTGGCCGTCGCCGTCGAGATCCTCGCCCGCGACGGTTTCCGCGCCGTCCGATTCGTCATGCCCGGCGCGCAATTCGCGCCACATCTTCCAGCACACCCACAGCAGCAGCACGCCGCCGGCGAGCAGAAGGCCGACGATGGCGAGCAATTGCGTGGTGATGCCCGCGAAAAGGATGCGCAGGACGGTGGCGGCGATGACGCCGATGAGAATGGCCTTGGCGCGCAGCTCCTTGGGCAAGCCGGCGGCGGCCAGGCCGATGACGATGGCGTTGTCGCCCGCCAGAACCAGGTCGATCATGATGACCTGGACGAGGGCCGAAAGCGCGTCGGGCGTGAATATGCTGGCGAGAATGTCAACCATGGGGTGCCTTTCCGATTGAAACTGACCCAAGCAACCCTGGTTCGTTTCTCCCTTCGCCGCGTTGAAAACGCAAGCGAGGCGGAGCGCCGACAGAGCCGCTCTGATCGTTCCAGTCCGACATCGCGACGTTTCGTCGCCAGAGGGGCCCGGTCTGGTTTCTGCTGGTTATCACTCCCGTAGCGTTCCGAATATTCGTGCATCCCGGGGGGCGGGATCTCGTAAAAATACGGACCTATAAATCCCGTGGCTCCGGAATATCCATGCCGGGGCCGAAATCGAGATCGCGATATCGCGCGAGCCGGCGCTCGAGCGAGGCGCCGATCTTGCCGTGCACCTCCACCACGCTGAGCGATTGCGGCGCCCGCTTCAGCCGCGTCGCGGTCTTTTTCGCGTTTCCTTTGGCCTTGGCTTTCGTCTTCGCTTCGACGAGCCGGGCCTCGAAGAAAATCGGCTTGTTGGCGCGCGCGGCCGCAGGCAACAGGCGGGCGGCCGAACTGGTCGGCGCGCCCGCGAGAACGGCGAGGAATTTCTCCGCGCCCGCCGGCCCCAGAAAATGCACCAGATAGACCTCGGCCTCGGTGATCGCCCGGCCCATTTTCGCTTCGAGCTTCTCCTGCTCGCGGCGCAGCATCGCCGCAGCCAGAAGCGTGGACAGGAACGGGTCGCGCCGCAGCGCGAGCAGGCGCGCGCGCGTGGCCTCGTCCGCGCTCTGGCCAAGACAGGCGCCCGCCGCCGCCGCCTCCTGCGCAAGGCCGAAGTCCGCGCCGAAATCGCGCAAAGCCTTCAGCCAGGTCGCATCGATGAACTGGAACAGGCCGGTCGCGGTGGAGGTGGACGCGCGCGCGGCGACCGCGAAGCTGGATTCCTTGTCCGCGATCGCCATTAGAAGACGCGGATCGACGCCCGCGATGAAGGCCGCGCTGAGAATCGTCTCCACGAGATCGCGCCTGAGCCGCATGGGCCCGAAGGAATAGACGCCCGTCGCCTCGTCGAAGGGCAAGCGGATGTAGACGTCGCCGTAGCGCAGCACGCCGGGCTCAAGGCTCTCCTCGAACGCGCCCAGGGCCAGCGCGCCGAACGGCGCGGCCTCGGCTTGTGCGTCGTCTTGCGCGCCGTCGTCTTGCGCGGATCCGCGGCCAAAAGCCGGCGCAAGCGGCGCATGCGCCAGCGCGTCATGGACGACCGAATCGGGATGCGGCGCCGCGAGGGGAACATTTTGCGGGGGAAAAACGATGACGCTTGCAGCAAGCGCGAGACAGGGAAGGACCAGAAACCGGCGGGACGCCGGCGGACGGGTCGCGGCTGGCGCGCGTGTGAATGATTGCAAATCCACGTTCCTTCGGTTCTCAGCCGCGCGCCAGCGGCGAGCGGCCCGGCGGGCCGCAGCGATGGCGCGGCCTTTCGGGCGTCGCATGGGTTTTGGGTAATGGCGCGAAGAGGCGAGATTCAGGCAGCGGCGCCTTCGCCGTTGCGCGTTTCCGCCTGCGCGTCGCTTACGCCGCCTTCGCGTCCGCCCCGCGCGCAAGCAAGGCGGGGATCTCCAGATTGATCTCGAGCCGAGAAACCGAATCCTTGTGGCGCAGGTCGATGACCACCTTGTCGGGATCGATGGCGACATGGCGGGCGATGGCCTCCAGCACGTCGCGGTGAAGCCGCGCGATCAGCTCCTGCGACGGCGCGGCGGAGCTGCGTTCGTGCTGGAGCAGGATTTTCAGCCGCTCATGCGCCACGGGCGCGCTTGAACGGCGGCCGAACAGGCGAAGAATCTTCATCATGCGGCCCTCCGCGCGAAGATGCGGCCGAACAGGCTCTTGCGTTCGGCGATGGGCGCCGCGAGCGCCGACGGCCCGCCGGCGAGCCGACGCGCGGCCTCGAGATAAGCGGCGGCCGCCGGACTCGCCTGATGGCCGATGGAGACCGGCGCGCCCATATTGGAGGCGCGCAGCACGTCCTTGCTTTCCGGCACGATGCCGATGAGCGGGATCGAGAGGATGTCGAGCACGTCCGCTACGCTGAGCATGTCGCCGCGCGCCGCGCGCGCCGCGTCATAGCGGGTGAGCAGAAGATATTTCTCCATGCGCTCGCCCGATTCCGCTTTCACGGTTTTTGAATCCAGCAGGCCGATGATGCGGTCGGAATCGCGCACCGACGACACTTCCGGATTGGCGACGACGACCGCCATGTCGGCGAAGCGCATCGCGAGCGTGGCGCCGCGCTCGATGCCGGCGGGACTGTCGCAGATGACCCAGTCGAAGCGCGTGCGCAGATCGGCGATCACCTGCGCCACGCCTTCCTCGGTCAGCGCGTCCTTGTCGCGCGTCTGCGAGGCGGCGAGCAGATAGAGCGTGTCGACGCGGCGGTCGCGGATCAGCGCCTGCGAGAGATTCGCCTCGCCGCGCGCCACATTGATGAGATCGAACACGACGCGGCGCTCGGCGCCCATCACGAGATCGAGATTGCGCAGGCCCACGTCGAAATCCACCACCACGACCTTCTCGCCCGCTTGCGCGAGGGCCGCGCCGAGCGCGGCGGTCGTGGTCGTCTTGCCGACCCCGCCCTTGCCGGAAGTGACCACTACGACTTTCGCCATGTTCCCTGCTCTCCTCTATTCGAAAGGCGTAACGCGCATCGCGCCGTCGGCGAGGCGGATCTGCGCGGGTTTGGCGCGCAGGCGCGCCTCGATGTCGTCAGCCGTCTGGTAGAGGCCGTTGATGGCGATGAGTTCGGCCTCGAGCCTGCGGCAGAAAATGCGCGCGCTCTCGTCGCCATAGGCGCCCGCCATCGCCCGCCCCCGCAAGGCGCCATAGACGTGAATGGAGCCCGCCGCGACGATCTCCGCGCCCGAGCCGACCGGGCCGATCACGATCACGTCGCCGTCGGGATTGACGATGCTTTGGCCCGAGCGCACCGGCGCGTCGAGAATGAGCGGAACGGGCGCGCGCGAAACGTGCTGCGATCCTTTCTGTGACTCTTGCCGGGCGTCCGAATCGCTTGATGAGATGTCGCGTGACGCCGCGTCGTTGGCGGGCGCCTCCCGCGCGTCGCGGGCGGGGACGTCGCGCCCGGCGGCGAGGCGCGGAGGCAGTCCGCCGTCGTCCCAATCGGCGGCGGCGCCCTCGAGGCCGAGAATCCGCAAGCCCCGGCGCGTCAATTCGCCCACCAGCTCCAGCGCCTCGCCGCGGCTGAGCGCCAGCCCCTCGAAATCGAGGATCAGGGGGCTCGCGCCGAAAAAGCCCGGCGAGCGCAGGAGGCAGGCGTCCAGCCGCCCGAGCCAGGCGCCAAGCGGCGCCTCCGGCGTCAAAGTCAGGGCGAAGTAAGAGCGTCCGCGAAAACGGATCGCCGGGGCGTCGGTCACGGTCATGGTGGCGCTAAGGGGTTAAATTCACTGTGATTTGGTGTGCGCTCGCATGGTTAACGGAAGGTTAATTCCCGCGCCCGCTGGGGAAAATCGGGGGAACGCGCAGACCGCCTCCGGGTTGACCGCCAGGGCGAGGAGCCCGCTCAGGCCGCGCGCCTGCGGGTCCGGGCGGGGCGGGAAATCGGGAGCGGCGCGACATGAAGCGATTCGGCGAAGGCGGCAATGAGTCCGGGGACAGGCGGCGACCCGATCCGCGCACGCTCGCGGCGGCGGCGCTGCTGACGACGCTGGCTCTGGGGCTGGGCGCATGGGCCGCCGGCCATGGGCCCGCGGCCGCGCGCCACCTCGCCGCCTTCCTCAAGACGCAGGTGCTGGACTCAGCCTTGTTGAGCGCGCCGGCCATCAATGCGGAGCGCGCCGATCACCGCACGCGCGGTTGAGCCTCACACGCGCCGCTTCGCCCGCGGATCGCGCGCAACCGCAGGCCGCCCGCGCGGAATGGCGACCGCCACTTGCGCGCCTTCGAGAAGCACGAGGCGCGGCTCTTCCTGATCCGGCGCGCCGGCGAAGGCGTCGCGCAGACGCTGCAGACGCGCGCGCGCGTCAAGATTTGCGGGCTTTTCGATGAACTTCCGCATGTCGTCGCCTCGCGATTCAAATGCCCCCTGCGCACAAGGCTTGCGTCCGCGCGCATGCGATGCAAGCGAGGCGGGAGCCGAAAGCGGCTGCGGCGCAGTCCTTTTTCGCCCCTGTGGCGCCGCAGACTCACTTGAAGCCAGAGCTGCGCCGCCGCGCGGCCGCTGCGAGCCCGCGCAGGCGCGATCGCGCGGTGAGGAAAACACATGTGCGCAAGGCGCCGGCGCGATTGAGTCGCTCAGGCGATTCGCGTGGACTGCGCAGACGAATGAGAACGACAGTCCGTCCGGAGAGTTGTCGCATGATGGACGAACGGCCCCGCCACATCCGACCTCTGGTTCTCCTTGTCGAGGACGACCCGCTCATTCGCTGGGCCAGCGCCGAAGCGCTGAGTCAGGCGGGCTTCGGCGTGATCGAAGCGGCGGACGCGCAGGCCGCCTTCGCCATTCTCCAAAGCCGCAGCGACGTGAGCGTGCTGTTCACCGACGTGGAGATGCCCGGACGCATGGACGGGCTGGAGCTGGCGCGCCGCGCGCGCGAGCTTTGGCCAGCGCTGCGCATTCTCGTGACCTCCGGGCGCGGCGCGCCGCCGGCGCTCACCCTGCCCGCGCGCGGGCGCTTCGTCAGCAAGCCCTATGCGCAGGACGAGATCGTGCGCGACATCGGCCGCCTGCTCGCCGCCTGAACCGCCAGCGTTCGCCGACTCGGCGCGCGTCCCGCGACTTGGCGTCCCGCGACTTGTCGTCTGCCGACTTGCCAGCCGGCGCGCCGTCGCTATGGTGCGCGCGGTTCAGGCGGCGCGCGGAGGAAACGTCTATGGCGCAATTGGT
>CAIXDD010000160.1 GCA_903918155.1 uncultured Hyphomicrobiales bacterium | reverse complement strand
CTGCGAATCTTGCGGCGAATCTTGCGGCGCTTCTTGCGGCTCATCCCGGCGATGGCCTTCGAGCCGGCGTTCGGCGAGCGCGCGCGCGGCCTCGCTTAATGCGCGATCCGATTTCGCGCGGCCGAACGCCGCGCGGTTGACGTCGGCGGTTTTGGCGGCGTCCGCGCGGGCGCGCTGTTTGCGGGCGCGACGCAGATTGACGAGTTCGCCCATCGCCGCCGCCCGTCAGGTCTTCTTGCGGAAAGCGTCGATGGAGACGACCTTCGCCTCGCCCTCGACCGGGGCTGCGGCGGGCGCGTCGGCCTTGCGTTCGGTTGGCGCGGCGTCCTGCGGCTGGCCCGCGGCGCGGGTCGCTTCGCCGCTTTGATCGGCGCTTTCGTCAGCCTGCTTTTCGGCCAGGCGCGCGACGGGGCGCGGCTGCGCGCGCGGCGCAAGGGCGGGAGAAAGGGACGGCGCAAGGGAAGGAGCTTGCGTGGATGACGGCGCGGGAGATTGCGCGGGCTCTTCGCTCGGCTCGAATTTCAAGGTGAAGGGCGCGATGGGATCGTGGAAGCCGGTGAGCGCGGAGAAAGGCACGATCAGCCGCTCGGGCACATTGGAGAACGACAGGCCCACTTCGAATTGCCGTTCGCTCACCGACAGATCCCAGAACTGATGCTGCAGGACGATGGTGATCTCGTCGGGATATTGCGCCTTCATGCGCGCGGACAATTGCACGCCCGGCGCATGGGTCTTGAAGGTGACGTAGAAATGATGATCGCCCGGCATGCCCTCGCGGGAGGCTTTCGTCAGGAGGTCGCGCACCATGCCCCGCAGGGCGTCTTGCACGAGAAGGTCGTAGCGAATGGCGGAGGATGGCATCGAGAAAGGGCCCGGGAATCTGACGAACCGCGGCAGGATAAGCGGCCTGGAAAAGAAAGTGGAGGCTTCTGTTGCCAGGCGCCTCCGAGCCCCGCCTACGGGGGCTAACCCGCAGGGCTTGTTTACCGGTACAGGCGCTGCTTACGCAGCGACCGCCACCGGAGCATAGTTGTCATTCGCAACTATAGGTTTGACCCGATAACGGCGGTATCATGCCGGGCAAAAGAGCACCTTTTACACCCCCGTCGATCCTATTTCGCCCCCGCCGAAGCCCACGCGGCGCAGCTGCGCGGGCTTGGGTGGAGGCGCCGGGTACCGCCCCCGGGTCCGGATGGTTTATTCTGATGTCCGTTTATCGCCATAGTCCCCTTGCGGGAACGCAACGAATATAAGCCCTCCCGCGCGCGGGCGGAAGGGCGGCGCAGAAATATTGATGGGGGGCGCCGCGCGCCCGCGCGTCAGGCCGAAACGCGCCCCAGACGCACCGCCAGCCGCACGATGGAGGCGACGGAATCCAGCTGGAGCTTTTCCATCAGCTGGGCGCGGTAGCTCTCCACCGTGCGCGAGCTGATGCCCAGCTTCACGCCGATGGCCTGGCTGGTCATGCCTTCGGCCACGAGATCGAACACTTCCATCTCGCGCGGGGTGAGCCGCTCGAAGCGCGTCTCGGCCTCCTTATTAGCCTGTTTGCCGGCCTGGCGCTCGAAACGACCGGCGAGGCTGCGGTTGATGGCCGCCACGAGGCGCACGTCGTCCACCGGCTTCTCGATGAAATCCTGCGCGCCCGCCTTGAGGCCCGCGACCGCCATCGGCACGTCCGCATGGCCGGAGATGAGCACGACCGGCGCGTCGAGCCCGCGCTGGCCCAATTCGCGCACCAGGCCGATGCCGTCGGTGCCGGGCATGCGCACGTCGGCGATCACGCAGGCCGTCTCCGCCGCCTGACCGGAGGCGAGAAACTGGTCGGCGGATTCGTAGAGATCCACCTTGTAGCCATAGACGCCGAGCATGTCGCCCAAGGCGGCGCGGACCGCCTCCTGATCGTCGACCACCGCGATTCTAGGATGAGCCAATGTCGTACCCCTGTGGCGTGTCCGGCGAGGCCGGAATGACGAATCTGAATTCCGTGGCGCCGGGCTGGGCGCTTGCGAGCCATATGCGGCCGCCATGAGCCTCGACGATGCCGGCGCTGATCGCAAGCCCCAAACCCAGGCCGTTCTCCTTGGTCGTCGCCAATGCTTCAAATACGCGCGCGGCGAATTCCGGATCAACTCCCGGCCCGTCGTCACGCACCGAAAACTCGACCATTCCCCCTTTGCCGGGGCGCAGGGAGACGGTGACGATTCCGTCGACGCGCCCGTCGTCGCCCAAGGCGGCGATGGAATTGTCGATGAGATTCATCAGCACCTGCTGAATCTGCACGCGATCACAGAAACACGACAGCGGCTCCGCGCAAGGATCCGCAAGAATACGCACGCGTTTCTGCATGGCCTTCGGCCGCATCAGCGTGACCGAATCCGACAGGATCGCCGCAGGATCCGCCAGCGCGCGCCCCGGCTCGCCGCGCCGCAGGAACTCGCGCGTGGAGCGCAGGATCTCGCCGGCCTGATCGATCTGCGCCACGCAGCGATTCACGTAATCGCGCACGCGCGCCACATCCGCATCCGGCGCCTCGGCGAGTTTCTGCGCCGTGCGGGCATAGGCGCGCGCGGCCGTCATCGGCTGGTTGATCTCATGCGACAGCGACGAGGCGAGGCCGGTCACGAGATGAAAGCGATCCGCGCGCGCGGCCTCCGATTCCATTTCCTTCAGCCGCTCGCGCGCGCGCCGGGCCGCGCGGCTGGCCGCGTCGCGTTCGCTCGACACCGCGCCCGCGAGAAGCCCCGTGGCGGTGAGCACCGCCATCAGCGATTGAAAATTGATGAAGGCCTCCCCGTCATAGCCATAGAGATTGAGGCCCGCGAGCAAGGCGAGCTGCGTCGCCGCGAGGATGACGCAAGCGCCGTCGATCCCGTTGCGCAAGGCCACGAAGACCACGGGGATGAACAGGAAATAGAAGGCCTGATAGGCGCGCTGGTCGCCTTCGCGCAGAACGAGGATGATGGCGAGCGCGGCGACAAGCGCGGCCGCCAGGACGCCGGCGACGAAGGACAGGTCCACGATGCGCCCGCGCGCATTCGCCCGCGTCGAGCGCAGGATGAGGGGCGTCACCACCGCGATCCCGATGAGGTCGCCCACGAGCAGCGGCAGGGTTTCGCGCGCCGTCTGCTCCACGCTGGCGCCGCCGAGGCCGGCGAGGAAAATGCTGAGGGCCAGGCCGACGAAAACCGCGCCGGCGAGCGCGGAACTGAGCAGGAGCGCGACGTCGCGCAGCCGGTTGAGACGGGGGTCTAGATCGAGCGTGCGCGCGGCCTGCGCCACGCCGAAATAGCCCAGCGACACGATTCCGGCGACGACCACCGCATGGGAGGGATCGCCGATGCCCGTGCCCACGAGCGAATCCGCCAGAAGCGCGCCGAAGAACAGCGCGAGCGCCGCCGTCTTCCGGCCGCTCACGAGGCTGGCGAAAATGACGCCGAGCCCCGGATTCCAGGCCGTCACCGGCACGCCGCGATATTCTTGAATCGCGCTCACCCATTCGAGCGCCAGATAGATGACGATCAGCTCCACGACGCGCAGGATGCGCACGAGGCCGCGTTCACGCGGCTTGCCTTCGCCGGCGCCCAGAGCAGGCTCCAATTTCCTCTCCTTCGCCACCTGCGGAGCGCGAGGGCCGCGCTCCGCCATGATCCGCTCCCCCTTAAGGCTGCGGACCGATCTCGTCCTTGATCGTCACGCGTTTCATCAGGCGGCGCTGCGTGGACGGAAAATCCGTGCGCGCATGGCTGGTGCAGCGATTGTCCCAGATGAGAATGTCGCCAACCTTCCAGCTGTGGCTGTAGACGTTTCCGGGATTCTCCAGAACGTCGCACAATTCGTCGATGAGCGCGCGGCTGTCGGACTCGCTCAAGCCTTCGATGCGATCGGTCATCAGCCGGCAAACGGCGAGCGAGCGCTTGCCGGTTTCGGGAATGCGGCGGGCGAGCGGATGGGTCGCCTGCGGGCGATCCTGCGTTTGCGTGCGGTTCTCGCGCAGGGTCTCGCCATATTGAAACGAATGCGTCGCCTGCAGCGTCTCGATGCGCGCCTTCATCGCCTCCGGCAGGGCCTCATAGGCTGCGACATTGTTGGAGAACATCGTGTCGCCGCCCGCTTCGGGAATCTCCACCGCATGCAGCGCGGCTCCCTTGCAGGGAATGTCGCGATAGATCTGGTCGATGTGGAACGCCATTTCGCCGTCGGGCAATTGGCCGAGCGGCTTGCCGTCCTCGCGAATGTTCGAGATGACCATGATGTCGTCGCGTCCCGACAAGGGCGAGACCATGCGCGACTTGGCGATGGCGCCGAAACATTCCCCCAAGGCGACGAGCTGCGCATCTTCAAGCGCCTGTCCGCGCAACAGCAGCAGGTGATGCCGCAAGAACGCCGCGCGCAGCGTCGCCGCCTGATCCTTGTCGATCGCGCGCGCGTCCAGGCCGACGATCTCCGCTCCGAGCGGGGCGTCGAGCGGCTTGACGGTCAAGCTCATTTCACTCCCTTTCCTTCATGTGGCGCCGGCAATTTAATCGGGGCGGCGCGGAAGTCCATCGCTTGCTTTATCCCCTGCGCGCGCGGGTCCCGGACCGCCGCGCCGGGGCGGCGCGCGCTTGCCATCGCGGCCCGGATGCCGGAAGAGAAAACGCATCGACCGTCGCCACGGACGGCGCAGGATCGGGAGGCGGATATGAGGTCTTGGGGACTCAGCAAGAAACTCGGCAAGAAACTCGGCATATCTTGCGGGCTCGGGCTCGCTCTGGCGGGGCTTTGCCTGCCGGCGACGGGCGCGCAGGCGCAGGAGGACGTCGCCGCCTTCTACCGGGCCAAGACCGTGACGATCGTGGTGGGCTCCTCTCCGGGCGGCGGCTACGATCTCTATGGCCGGCTCATCAGCCGCCACATGTCGAAACATCTGCCGGGCGCGCCGAATCTGGTGGTCTCCAACATGCCGGGCGCGGGCGGCAATGTGGCGGCCGCGCATATCGCCAATGTCGCGCCGAAGGATGGAACCGCGATCGGCGCCATCTTCATGGGCGCGGTGGTCGAACCCCTGTTCAGCGCCACCAAGCGCGCCACCCATCACCCGACGCGCTTCCACTATATCGGCAGCGCCAACACCGATTATTACGTCTGTCTCGTGCGCGGCGACGCGCCGGTGAAGACCTTCGCCGACGTCCTGCAGACGGAGCTGGTGCTGGGCGCCAGCGCGGGCGGCGCCTCCACCCGCGATTTCGCGCTGCTGCTGAAGAACGTGCTCAGCGCGAAGTTCAAGATCGTGGCGGGTTATCCCGGCACGCGCGAAATCAATCTCGCCATCGAAAAGGGCGAGGTGCAGGGCGGCTGCGGGCAAAGCTGGTCCTCGGTGGCCGCCATCTACAAGCAGGCATTCGCGGAAGGCCGGCTCAAGGCGCTCGTGCAGGAGGATTCCGCCGGCTATCCCGAGCTGAACAAGCAGGGCGTGCCGCTCGCGCGCGACTTCGCCAAAACCGAAGAGCAGAAGAAGATCCTCGATCTCGTCTACAGCCAGACGGCCTTCAGCCGCCCCTATGTGGTGGCCTGGGAGACGCCGGAAGCGCGCGTCGGCGCGCTGCGCAAGGCCT
>CAIXDD010000159.1 GCA_903918155.1 uncultured Hyphomicrobiales bacterium | reverse complement strand
TGGAACTGGAGCTCGCGCGGCGCCGTCACGCAGGAGCTGGCCGAACTGGCCGCGCAGCGCGCGCCGATGACCGATGCGCTGGCGAAAGCCTCCTTGCAGGAGATCGCGAAAAGCGAAAGCCTGCGCGGCTTCGCGCTCGCGCGCGGGCGCGCGGCCTTCGGCGACAATTGCGCGCCCTGCCATGGCGCGGGCGGCGGCGGCGCGGTGAGCTATCCCAATCTGAACGACGACGATTGGCTTTGGGGCGGAACGCTCGAAGCGATCGAGCAGACGATCTCCTTCGGCGTGCGCTCCGGTCATGAAAACGCGCGCATGGGGCTCATGCCCGCCTTTGGCGCCGCCGGCATTCTGAACCCAAAAGAGATCGATCTGGCCGCCGAACATGTGCGCGCGCTGGCGGGCCTGTCGACCTCTGCGGGTTACGACAAGGGCGCCGGCGAAAAGCTGTTCGCGGAGCAATGCGCCTCGTGCCACGGCGAGCAGGGCAAGGGCGATCAGGAATTCGGCGCGCCCAATCTGACGGACCGCATCTGGCTGTTCGGCTCCGACAAGGCGATCCTCGTGCAGACCATTTCGCGGGGGCGCAATTCCGTAATGCCCGCATGGACCGGTCGTCTCGACGACACGACCGTCAAGGCGCTGGCGGTCTTCGTGCACGGTCTTGGCGGCGGAAAATAACGCTGGCGAAGGACGGGTCCCCAAGCGTTTCGGAGCGGTTCATGAGCGTCAAGCAGGAGCAGATGCGAGAGGCGGCGTTGGAGGCGCAAGGCGTCGCCGCGCCGCTGTATGCGTCGCGCAAGAAGGTCTATCCGCAAAGCGTGGATGGCCCGTTCCGCCGCATGAAATGGGCTATTCTGACGCTCGCGCTCGCCGTCTATTATTTCCTGCCCTTCGTGCGCTGGGATCGCGGGCCCTTCGCTCCCCATCAGGCGGTTCTGGTCGATCTGCCGAACCGGCGCTTCTATTTCTTCTTCGTCGAGATCTGGCCGCAGGAGGTCTATTACCTCACGGGTCTGCTCATCCTCGCCGCGATGACGCTTTTTCTCATGAACGCCGTTGCGGGCCGCGTGTGGTGCGGCTACCTCTGCCCGCAGACGATCTGGACCGATCTGTTCATGGCGGTCGAGCGCCTGATCGAAGGCGACCGCCGCGAACGCATGCTCAAGGATCGCGGCCGGTGGACCCTGCGCCGCATTCACGACGTCGTCGTGAAACATGCGATCTGGCTTCTGATCGCCTGGTGGACCGGCGGCGCATGGGTGCTTTATTTCACCGACGCGCCGAAACTCGTGATCGATCTTCTCACCTTCAACGGCCCCGCGCTCGCTTATGTCTGGATCGCGATCCTCACCTTCACGACTTACTTTTTCGCCGGGTTCATGCGCGAACAGGTCTGCACATATATGTGCCCCTGGCCGCGCATTCAGGCCGCCTTGACCGACGAACACGCGCTCGACGTGACCTATCGCTATGATCGCGGCGAGCCGCGCGGCTCCGTGAAAAAGTCGGAGGCCCTGCGCGCGACGGGACTGCCCGCCGGCGATTGCGTGGAATGCGGCCAATGCGTCGCCGTCTGCCCGACCGGCGTGGACATCCGCGACGGTTTGCAGATCGATTGCATCCAGTGCGGCCTGTGCATCGACGCCTGCGACAATGTGATGGCGAAGATCGACCGGCCCAAGGGCTTGATCGCTTATGATACGGACGCCAATGTGCAGCGACGCCAGCAGGGGCTGCCGGGGCTTGCCCATCGCATCCTGCGTCCGCGCACGGCGCTTTACGCCGGCGTGATCGCGGCGGTGGGGGCCGTGATGGTCTATGGGCTTGCGACGCGCAGCCCCGTGGGACTGTCGGCGCTGCATGACCGCAATCCCGTCTATGTGACCTTGAGCGACGGCGCCGTGCGCAACGCTTATGCCGTGCGCGTGCTCAACAAGGAGCTGCATCCCCGTCGCTTCGATCTGCGCGTGCAGGGGCTGGCGCAAGCCGCCATTGAAATCGTCGGCGTTGAGAAAAGCCCCGAGGGTCAAGCCATCGTGGAAGTCGGGCCGGACCAGTCGCGTGAAGTGCGCGTTCTCGTCACCCTTCCCGCGGACGCACCCGTGCGCGCGCGCCAGGACATCAGATTCGTCGTGACGGACGTCGCGTCCGGCCGCGCGGCCTTTGCGAAAGACCATTTCATCGCGCCGGGAGATCGCCATGCCGACCGTCATTGAAGGGCGCGGGGAGCGCGCGCCCGACGTGCAGACCAACGCCGGGACGGCGCTCACGGGACGCGGAGTCCTGATGATGCTGGTCGCGTTCTTCGCGGTGATCATCGCCGTGAATCTCGTGATGATGAAAGCGGCCGTGCAATCCTTCAGCGGTCTTGGCGAGAAAAACGCCTATCTCGCCGGCATGTCGCATGATCGCGCGCTCGCCGCCGCGCGGGCGCAGGAGCAGCGCGGCTGGAGCGTCGAGGCGCGGCTTGATCGCCTCGCGCCGGGCCGCACGCAGGTGGTCGTCATGCGTTCGAATGTGGGAGGCGGTTTCGATGCGCCTCTTGCGGCGCGGGCGATTTTCGAACATCCCGCAGACAGCCGACAGGATCGCGGCCTCGCGCTGGCGGCGGGCGAAGCCGGCGCATGGTCGGGCGCGCTCGATCTGCCGGAAGGCGCGTGGGACTTTTCCATTGAGCTGCGGTCGGGCGACGAGGTTCTCTTTCGTTCGCGCGAACGCGTGCGCATCCGGGATGGATCATGAGCGGACTTGAGCCAGGGCTGGAGGCGCTCGACCTCACCCATTTCATCCGGCGCGACGACGATGGAGCGCTGACGATGGATTTCGCGATCGAAGGATCCGATTGCGCCGCCTGTATCGACGATATCGAAGGCGCCGTCGGCGATCTCGCCGGCGTCGCATCCGCGCGGCTCAATGTGGCGAGCCGCCGCCTGAGCGTGCGCTGGCGGGACGGCGAGGCGCGGGCGCAGGCCGTCGTGGAGAGGCTCGCCGCGCGCGGTTATCGCGCCCACGCCTTCGAAATGCGCCGCCTTGAAAGCGACGATCAGGAGCGCATGCGGTTCCTGCTCCGCTGCCTTGCTGTGGCGGCCTTCGCGATGATGAATGTGATGCTGCTGTCCGTCGCGGTCTGGTCCGGCGCAGTGAGCGACATCGACCGCGAGACGCGCGATTTCTTCCACTGGGTGTCGGCGATTCTCGTTCTGCCTGCGGCGGCTTATGCGGGCCAGCCGTTTTTTCGAAACGCCTTGGCCGGCCTGCGCGCGCGCCGACTCAATATGGACGCGCCGATTTCGCTGGGCGTCGTGCTCGCGCTGGGCATGTCGCTTTATGAAACCTGGACCCATGCGGCGCATGCTTATTTCGACTCCGCCGCGATGTTGCTTGTATTTCTTCTCGCAGGCCGCGTGCTGGATCAGGCGATGCGGCTCAAAATGCGCGCGGCCGCGGCCAATATCGCCGCGTTGAAGGGCGATTACGCGCAGCGCCTCGACGATGGGGGCGAGATCGTCGTCGTTCCGGTCGCAGCCCTTCGTTCGGGCGAGCGCGTGCTGGTGCGTCCCGGCGAGCGCGTGCCGGCGGATGGGCTGGTCATTTCCGGCGCGTCGGATCTCGATGAAAGCGTGGTGACCGGCGAGACGCAGCGGCGCAGCGTGGAGACGGGCGCGCAGGCGTGGGCCGGCTCGTTGAACGGCGCGGGCGCATTGACCCTGCGCGTCACGGCGGCGGGCGAATCCTCGCTGATCGATGAGGCGCGCCGCTTGATGGATCGGGCGCTTGAGGCGCGTTCGCGCTATCGCTTGTTGGCGGATCGGGCCGCCTCCGTTTATTCGCCCTTCGTGCATCTGACGGCGGCGTGCACGCTCGGCCTCTGGCTCCTGCTCGGTGCGGATGCGCATTTCGCCCTCATCACCGCCATTTCCGTTCTCATCATCACCTGTCCCTGCGCGCTTGCGCTCGCCGTCCCCGCCGTCCAAGTCGTGGCGTCGGGCGCTCTGTTCCGCGCCGGGCTTTATCTGAACGCCCCCGACGCGTTGGAGCGGCTGTCCGAAATCGATCATGTGGTGTTCGACAAGACCGGCACGCTCACCTTGCCGATGAAGCGCGTCGCCAATGCATGCGAGATCGCGCCCGATTTGCTCGCCGTGGCCGGGCGGCTTGCGCGGTCGAGCCGCCACCCGCTTGCTGGCGCGGTGGCCGCTTGCGCGCCTGTGCAGGAGCCCTTTCCGGACGCGCGGGAGGAGACCGGCGCCGGCGTGCGCGCGCAAGCGGGCGCTGCGGAAGCGCGTCTTGGCTCGGCCGCTTTTTGCGGCGTCGAGGATGATCGCGCGACGCAGGACGCCGACGTCTCCGCGCTTTACCTGCGCCATGGCGCGCGCTGGGCGCGGCTTGAGATCCGGCATGCCTTGCGCGCCGATGCGGCGGCGACGGTCGCGCAATTGCGCGCGCGCGGTCTCGGCGTCTCCATTCTCTCCGGTGATCGCGAGGCGGCCGTGGCGCCTGTCGCCGCGCGTCTTGGCGTGGAGGACTGGCGCGGTGGCGTGACGCCGCAGGACAAGATTCTTGCGGTTCAGGCGCTGGCGCGACAAGGCCGGCGCGTGTTGATGGTGGGCGACGGCTTGAATGATGCGCCCGCGCTGGCGGGCGCCCATGCCGCATTGTCGCCGATCGACGCGGTGGAGATGGCGCGCGCCGGCGCTGACGCCGTGTTTCTGGGCGATGGATTGCAGCCGGTCGTGACCGCTTTGGACGTGGCGCGCAAGGCCCGCATGCTGATGCGGCAAAATCTCTGGGCCTCCGTGCTCTACAATGTGATCGCCGCGCCGCTGGCCGTCGCGGGTTTGGTGACCCCGCTCATTGCGGCGGCGGCGATGTCCGGCTCCTCCATTCTCGTGGTCGTCAACGCCTTGCGCGCGCGCGCCCCGCAAAAGGCCGCGCCCGCGACCGGCGCGCGCTCTTCTGCGCGCATGCGCGGCAAATTCGCACGGAGCCCCGCATGAACGTGCTCGTCTATCTCGTGCCGCTGGCGGTGGCGCTGGGCGCTCTCTGGCTCGCCTGTTTCCTGTGGTCGCTGCGCGCAGGCCAATATGAAGACATGGAAGGCGCCGCATGGCGCATTCTCTCCGATGAGGACGTGACCAAATGAGCCTCGCCGGGCCGCGCGCATCTCCCGCCGCAGCGTCTCCGCCTGCGTCTGTTCGCGTGCTTGCGCGCGCAGGCCGCCTGTCCTGCTTTTGTCCCGCGGGCGCTCCCGTCGAGGGCGCTCCCGTCGAGGGCGTCTGGCGCGGCGTGATCGCGCTCGCCGCCGGCTTCGCCGCGTCCGTCCTGTCGCAGACGCTTGTGTTGGGGCTCGCCCCGCTCGCGGGGCTGATGCTCGCGCCGCGTCCCGCGCTGGCGGTGCTGCCGCTCGTCGCGCTTTTGCTGGGCGCGGCCCTTGCGACCTTTCCCGCCTCCATCCTGCTCGACGCTTTCGGTCGGCGCGCATCCTTCGCGCTGGGCGCCTCGCATGGGCTCGCGGGCGCCTTGGTCTGCGCCTGGGCGCTGTCGGCCAATGCGTTTCCCGCGCTGCTGCTCGGTATGTTCTGGATGGGCGTGGCGCAGGGTTTCAGCCTGTTCTATCGGCACGAAGCCGCCATCGGCGCCACGGGGTCGCAGCGCGCGCTCGCCATCGGGCTCGTGTTCGGCGCGGGCGGCCTCGCCGGAGTGGGCGGGCCGGCGATCGCGGATTTCGCGAGCGGGTTTTCAGCCACGTCTTACGTCGGCCTCGCGGCGGCGGCTGGCGCAGCGCAAGGCCTGGCGTTCTGCCTGGCGGCCTTCACCTCGCGGCGCCTGCCTGTTTCGCCCGTCGCTGCGGCGCCGGCGCCGCGCCGCTGGTCGCGCATGGCGGCGCCGACTCTGGTGGGCGCGCTCGCCTGGTTCGCGATGAATCTCGTGATGCTGGCCGCGCCGTTCTCGATGATCGGCTGCGGCGTGGCTGCGGCGGGAATCGTCGGTGCCGTCGCCTGGCATGTGGTCGCCATGTATGCGCCCGCGCTGCTGCTGGCGCCCGTGTCGGGCCGCGTGAGCCCGCGCATGCTGGCGGCGCTCGGCTTATGCGTGGTCGCGCTCGCGCTTGTGGTCTTCATGAACGCGCGCGAGGGCGCAGGGTTTTCCGCCGCCCTCGTGCTTCTCGCGCTCGGCTGGTGCCTCGCCACGACGGCCGCCACCTTGTGGCTGCATGAAGACGCCGCGCCCGACCGCCTCATGCTCGCCGCCCATGACGCGACGCTCTTCGCCTGCGCCATCGCCGGCGCGCTGGCGGCCTATCCCTTCGCAGGCTGATGGCCTTCGGCGCGCCGACGCCCTATATCAGCGGCGACAGGCGCAGGAGAGCGGGATATGGAATCGGCGGAACGGATTGCGCAGCTTGAGGCGCGCGTGGCGGCGTTGAACGCCACCATCGCCAATGTCCTGTCCACCCTCGTCCTGCATGGCCTGCTGACGAAGCCGACCGTCGACCAGCTGCTGCGCGAGGCGGCCGCGCAGGCCAGCGCGCCCGGCGCGGCTGAAGTCGAGGCGCTGAAATCCGCCGTTCCCGCGGCCATGCGCGAGGCCATGGGCCCGCCGCCCGACGAGGACGACCACGCCCATTGAGGCGCTTGCCCCGATCCGGCTCGACCGGCGCGGGCGAACGGGCTAGAAGCCGGCCATGAATTTCAGCCCCTGGCGCTTCAGCGTCGCCCCCATGCTCGACTGGACGGACCGGCACTGCCGCGCGCTGCATCGCGGCCTGTCGCGACATGCGCGGCTGTATACGGAAATGGTCACGACCGGCGCCATCATCTATGGGCCGCGCGAGCGCCTGCTGCGTTTCGACGCCTGCGAACATCCCGTCGCGCTGCAATTGGGCGGCAACGAGGCCGACGCGCTGGCGCAATGCGCGCGCATCGGCGCCGATTACGGCTATGACGAAATCAATCTGAATTGCGGCTGCCCCTCCGATCGCGTGCAGAACGGGGCGTTCGGCGCCTGCCTCATGCGCACGCCGCAAATCGTGGGCGAGGGCGTGGCCGCGATGAAGGCGGCGGTCGCCGTTCCCGTCACCGTGAAATGCCGTATCGGCGTGGACGATCAGGAGCCGCGCGAGGCGCTATGGGCCATGGCGCAGGCTTGCGCGCAAGCGGGGGCCGACGCGCTCATCGTCCATGCGCGCAAGGCCTGGCTCAAGGGCCTCTCCCCCAAGGAGAACCGGGACGTGCCCCCGCTCGACTATCCCTTGGTCCACGAGCTGCGCCGCGCCTTCCCCCAGATCCCCATCGCCATCAACGGCGGCATCGCCACCATCGAGGCGGCGCGCGAGCAGCTCGTCCATCTCG
>CAIXDD010000158.1 GCA_903918155.1 uncultured Hyphomicrobiales bacterium | reverse complement strand
CGTCGCGCGCGGCGTCCAGCGTCACATATTCGTCGAGCACGTCGTCGAGAACCTGCTGCGGCTCGCGCTCCAGCGGCGAGCCCCAGCCGCCGCCGCCGGCGGTCTCCACGCGCACGCTGGCGCCGGGCCCGCACAAGACGCGCGTGGGATCGACGGGCTTGAACGCATCCTCGGGCGACATTTTCATGAGATTGATGGAGGAGGCGCCCGGCTTGCCGCCGTTCAAGCCCCAGGGCGGGCAGCGTCGCCGGCCCGCGTTTGACGCGCTCCAGCGGCCTTCCGAGAGGCTCGTCATTTCCGTGATCTGTCCGAGTCCGCCGCGATGAAGGCCCGCGCCGCCGGAGCCGCTGCGCAATTCGCGGCGCACCACGCGCACAGGCGTTTTCAGCTCCACGGACTCGATGGGATTGTTGCGCACGTCGCCCTGGCAGATCGAGACCGACGCCGACATTCCGTCTTCATAGGGCCGTCCGCCCCATCCGCCGCCCTCGATCGTCTGTAGGATGAAATTGCGCGAGTTGCGCGGATCGACTCCGAAGAACGTCATCGAGCCGCCCAGCGTGCCCAGATGCGCGGCGGGGATGCGTTCGGGCGCGGCCGGCGCGAGCGCCTTGAGGATCGCATCGACGACGCTTGGCAACATGCGGCTCCAGCTGGCCATGACGGCGGGAAAGCGCGCCATCATGAAATTGCCTTCCTGGATCTCCACTTTCAGCGCGCGGAACGAGCCTTCGTTCACCGGTTCGAGCGGCCCCGTGAGGCCCTTATACGCGATATAGGCGCCCGCCAGCGTGCGCCCGTTCAGCCCGCTCTTGCGCTGCAGGGAGCAGCCGGTGAGATCGATGGTCATGGTCTCGCCGGCGACGATCACTTTCACCGCGATGGGCACGGTGTCGTTCTTGTCCGCGCCGTCGGGGTCAAGGAAGCAGGAGGCTTCGTAAACGCCGTCGCGCAGCCGCGCCACGGCGTTGCGGCACTTGCGCTCCGTGTCGTCGAAAATGCGTTCGATCGCGAGATCGATGGTCTGCGCGCCATAGCGGCCGATGAGCCCCGCAAAGCGTGTCTGCGCCATTTTGCAGGCGGCGATCTGCGCGCGCAGGTCGCCCATGGAGGCCTCGGGATAGCGAATATTGTCGCGGATGATGCGCAGCGCCTTCTCGTCGGGCGCGCCCGCTTCATGGATCTTGATCTGATCGAGCTGCAAGCCTTCCATCCAGGGATCGACGACCATGGATGCGGCGCTGAATCCGGTGGACAGCCCGCCCACGTCCACCCAATGGGCGCGAACGATGGCGAAGGCTTCTAGCCGCCCCTCGTGGAAGAGCGGAGAATAGACGCAGATATTGTTGAGATGCTGGCCCGCCACCCGCTGGTGATTGGTGATGATGACGTCGCCGGGGCTGAAGCCGTCAGCGCCATAGCGTTCGAGCCCGTCCTTGATGATCACGCCGAGATCGGCGACGAAATGCGATACGCCGCCGACATTCTGCGCGATCAATCGTCCAGTGCGGTCGAGCAGGGCGCAGCAGAAATCCTGCACCTCGTAGATCATCATATTGTAGGACGTGCGCTGCAGGTCGGTGGCCATGTCCGCGGCGATGGCGGGCAGGGCGTTGCGCAGCACTTCCAGCGTGACGGGATCAAGTTTTTGAGCGGCCATGTTCAGCCTCCCTTCGCAATGTCGATGACGAGTTCGCCGGTCGGCGCCACGGTCAGCACGTCGCCGTCGAAGAGGATCGTCGTCGAGGCGTATTCGGTGATGGCGGCCGGGCCGCGCACGACCTGTCCTGCGGCCAGCTCCTCGCGCTGGTAGACAGGGCTTTTGCGCGGCTTGGCGGGGTCGCTGAAGATCATGTCGCGCTCGCCCAGCAGACCGCCGGTCGAGGATGCGGCAGCGGGCGCGGCCGGGAATTGCGCGCGCTGTCGGCGCCCGCGTCCCGTGAGGCGGCAATTGACCACTTCCACATCTTCATTATCCGCCTTGTGGCCGAAGCGTCGGTCGTGCACGCGATCGAAAGCGCTGCGCAGCGCCTGCACGTCGCCGCGCGCGAGCGCTTGCGGATCCACCGGCGTCTGGATGGGGAATTCCTGGCCTGCATAGCGCATGTCGAGCGAGAGCTGCATCGAGATGCGATCCTCGCTCATGCCCTCGCTGCGCAGGAGATCGCGCGCCTCCGTCTCCATTTGCGCGAAGATCGCTCCAAGCGCGGTGAAGTCGCATTCGGCGAGCGGCTTGTAATAGGTGCGCACGAAATCATGGCGCAGATCGGAAAGCAGCATGCCGAGCGCGGAGAAATGGCCCGGCACGCGCGGTATGATGAGGCGGGGAATGTTCAGCTCGCGCGCGATCTCGCTTGCATGCAAGGGGCCGGCGCCGCCAAAGCCCACCATCGCGAAATCGCGCGGATCATGCCCGCGCCCCACGGAGACGGATTGCACGGCCAGCGACATTTCCGCGACCGCGATCTTGATGATCCCCAAGGCCGCCGCTTCCACGCTGACGCCCAGCGGCCGCGCGATCTTGCTCTCGATGG
>CAIXDD010000157.1 GCA_903918155.1 uncultured Hyphomicrobiales bacterium | reverse complement strand
GCTCGGAAGCCGGGCGACCGCGTCGGCCGCGGCCTTGAGGTTTCTCGCGCGGGAATAATAGCCAAGCCCCGCCCAGGCCTTCATGATATCCGCCTCGTCGGCCGCCGCCAAATCGCCGACCCGCGGCCAACGCGCAAGGAATGCTTCAAAATAGGGCTTAACCGCGGTAACCGTGGTCTGTTGCAGCATGATCTCCGACAGCCAGACGGCGTAAGGGTCCGCCCGCGCGCCCGGCGGCGCGCGCCAGGGCAGCACGCGCCGGTGGCGGTCATACCAGGCCAGCAGCGCGGCGGCCGGTTCGGCGCGCCTTGCGCGCGGCGTGCGGGAGGTTACCATCCAGCCTTCATACCGGCCCCGCCGCCGGGAACAAGGCTCCGCAGGCCGGATTCACAGGGCGCGAACCCACAGGGCGCGAACTTATAAGCCGCGAACTTATAAGCCGCGAACGAACAAGGCCGCTTCGATGCACAACAGCCATATTCCCCCGGAGGTCGTGGAGCGCGTCACGCGCCGGCGCGGCCGCGCGCATATCCACGACGATCTGGCGCCGGCGCGCACCGCCCTTCTCGTGGTGGACATGCAGAACGCCTTCATGCCCGGCCCGCTCGCCCATGCGCCCTGCGCCATGGCGCCGGAGATCGCGCCGGCCATCAACGCGCTGGCGGGCGTCGTGCGCGCGACGGGCGGGCTCGTGGTCTGGATCCAGACCGCCTGCACCGACGGCGACCGGATCGCATGGTCGATCGCCCATGACATGGTGCGCCCGGAGCGCGCGCAGATGCGCTTTCGCGCGCTGGAGCGGGGATCGGAAGGTTATGCGCTCTCGCCCCTGATGGACGCGCGTGCGGACGATCTCTTCGTCGAGAAGCGCCGGTACAGCGCCTTCATTCAGGGCTCGTCCGATCTCGACGCCATCCTGCGCGCGAAGGGAATCGACAGCGTGCTCGTCACGGGTACGGTGACGAACGTCTGCTGCGAATCCACCGCCCGCGACGCGATGATGCTCAATTACAAGGTCGTGATGGTGAGCGATTGCAACGCCGCCGACAATGACGAGGAGCATAACGCCAGCCTGCGCGCGATCTATCTCACCTTCGGCGACGTGATGGAGTCGGGCATGGTCGCCGACGCATTGCGCAAACGACGCGCGTGAAGCGCGCAAAGCGCCTTTAAGGCTTGCCCTGCGGGCAGAAGATCGCCTCCAGCGCGCGCATCATCTCGAACACGCGCGGATCGGCGATGCGGTAATGCACGTTCAGCCCTTCCTTGCGCGCGGCCACCAGGCCCATGGCGCGCATCAGCGCGAGATGTTGCGACAGCGCGGACTGGCTGACCCCCACCGTATCCACGAGCGCGGAGACGTTCATCTCCTGCGCCTGCGCGAGTTTACACAAGATGAGCAGGCGGCGGGGATTGGACAGCGCGCCCAGCAATTGGGCGACCTCCTCCGCCTTCGATTCAAGATCCGTTTCCGCCAGCATGCCGCGCGCTCCCGATGGGCTCATGTTTGCGGCGCCGGCCGCAGGCGATCAAGTCGTCTCGCGCTCCGCCGCCGGCGCCTCGATCAGCGCGAGCGCGGCCTCGCCCGCGCGCAGCGCCTCGCCGGCCGCGCGCGCCTCTTCCGCGCGGTCGAGGCGCAGCAGGGCCAGCCCCAGTCCGTCGGCGCTGGAGCCCATCGCGCCGATGGCGGTCTCGCCGGCGAACACCTCCGCGCCCGGCGGCGGGGGCGCGCCTGCGATGCGCACGCGCACGACGCGCTTGCGCGCAAGGCCGCGATGTTCGACGCGCGAGACGACCTCCTGCCCGACATAGCAGCCCTTGCGGAAATCGAGCCCGTGCAGCCGGTCCATATTGGCCTCATGGGGAAAGGCGTCGCCCCAGACGAAATCGAGCCCGCCGCGCGGCGCCCCGCAGGCGATGCGATGCGCCTCATAGGCGGCCTCGCCATCGTCCTCGAAGGCGCCCAGCTCGGCGGGCGGGGCGGCGATGCGCCAGCCAAGCGCCGGGTCGCGCGGATCGGGATAGATGCGCCCCT
>CAIXDD010000156.1 GCA_903918155.1 uncultured Hyphomicrobiales bacterium | reverse complement strand
TGTATTTCACCGGACGCCCGACATGGCGGGACGCCCAGAGCACAAGGCCATATTCCACATAGACGCGGTTCTTCGATCCGAAATTGCCGCCCACGTCATAGGTCTGCACGCGCACGTCCTTGGGCGCGACGCCGAGGACGGCGGCGATTTCGCCGCGTTGACGCACGGCGCCGCCGCCGCCCACCCATAAGTCATAGCGCCCCGACGCGGCGTCGAAACTGCCGAGCGCGGCGCGCGGCTCCATAGCCACCGCGGTGACGCGGGGAATGTCGAACTCCATGCGCACCACATGATCGGCCTGCGCAAAAGCCTTGTCGGTCGCCGCGACGTCGCCGAATGTGGTGTCGACGAGCACATTGTCGCGCACGTCGTCCCATACGGGCGCCGGATGTCCCGCGAGCGCGTCCGCCTGACGCAAGACGAACGGCAGCTCTTCATAGCGCACATCCACGGCCTCGGCGGCGTCGCGCGCCTGCGCCTCGGTCTGCGCGACGACCATGGCCACCGCTTCGCCCACATGGCGCGCCTTGTCGGCGGGCAGCAGCATATGCGGGCCGATGAAGATCGGCGCGCCGCCGGCGCCGGTGAGCTTCATGTCGTATTTGGTCTTGGGGATCGGATCATGCGGAACGGGGCCGAGCCCGTCGTCGGCGCATTGCTTGCCGGTGAACACGCCCAGAACGCCGGGCATCGCGCGCGCCGCCGCGCTGTCGACGGACAGGATGCGCGCATGCGGATGGGGCGAGCGCACCATCACCGCATAGGCTTGACCCTCAAGCGCGAAATCGTCCGTGAATCGGCCCTTGCCGGTGATGAGGCGTTCGTCCTCCTTGCGGCGCACCGGCTGGCCGATCACCTGAAAGTCGAGGCGCGGCGTCTCGTTCATGTTTCCCCCGAAAATCAAAGCGCTTCCGACCGGCCTTCTCGCCGGCGCGGCGGGCTTGCGCGGATGTGTTGCTTCGCTACATGAACGCCTGTAAGACCGCAACCGCGTACCGTTGAAAAGCACAGGGAGACAAGCGCTCATGGCCGCGTCTGGCGACACCCGCGCGAAGGCCGGATCGGCGATCGCCGGCTCCGCTTCCGCCCCTTCGGCGCTTTCCGGGTCCGCGCCTTCGGCGCACTCCGCTTCCGCGCCTTCTGCGCATTCCGCTTCCGCGCCCTCGGCGCCTGCGGATTTCCAAGAGCATCTGGCCCGCCTTGAAGAGAAGGGCCTGCTCGTGCGCGTGGACCGCCCCATCTGCAAGGACACCGAGCTGCATCCGCTCGTGCGCTGGCAATTCGTCGGCAATTTCCCCGAGGATCAGCGCCGCGCCTTCCTGTTCACCAATGTCGTCGGCGCCAAGGGCGAGAGATACGACATGCCCGTCGTCGTCGGCGCGCTCGCCGCGACCAATGAGATTTACGCCATGGGCATGGGCGTGCCCGTTGAGCAATTGGGCGAGGTGTGGATGCAGGCGATCCATGCGCCGATCCCCCCGGTTTATGTGGACGACGCCCCTTGTCAGGAAGTCGTGATCGAGGGCGAGGACTTGCAGCGCCGGGGCCTGTCGGTTTTGCCGGCGCCGATCTCGACGCCGGGCTTCGACGCCGCCCCCTATCTCACCGCCACGCTCTGCGTGACGAAGGATCCCGAGACGGGCGTGCGCAACATGGGCACCTATCGCGCGGGCTTCAAGGCGGAGGACAGGCTGGGCGTTCGCATGGCCTCGCGCTTGAGCGGAGCCGGCGGATATGTGCACTGGCTGAAGTATCAGAAAATGGGCAAGCCCATGCCTTGCGCCATTGTGGTGGGCTGCGCGCCCGTGGTCGCCTTCACCGGCCCGCAGAAGCTTGGAATCGACGAAGACGAGATGGCGGTGGCGGGCGGCCTTGCGGGCCGCGCCATGCGCGTGACCCGCGCGCGCACGGTGGATCTCGAAATCCCCGCCGACGCCGAGATCGTCGTGGAAGGATTGATCGACACGGAGCTTCTGGAGCCTGAAGGGCCGTTTGGCGAAAGCCACGGCCATGTGGCGCTGGAAGATTTCAACATGTCGATGCGCGTCACCGCCATCACCATGAAGCGCAAGCCCGTCTTCGCCTCCGTGCTCAGCGAAGTGACGCCCAGCGAATCCTCCATCCTCAAGAAGTCCGCTTACGAAGCGCTGTTTTACGCCCATCTCAAGAAGCATCTGGACGTGAAGGGCATTGTCGGCGTGACGATGCATGAGCCGCTCACCAATCTGCGCAAGGTGATATTCCTGCGGTTCAAACAGGGCGCCTTGCAAACTGAAGTCTGGCGCGCGCTGCATGGCGCGGCGACCCTGCAGGCGCAATGCGGCAAGATCGTCATCGCCGTCTCCGAAGACATCGACACGCTCAACGCCGATGCGATCTTCTGGTCCATGGCCTATCGCAGCGATCCCGTGAACGACGTGCAGCTCGTGCCGCACCGCGCAGGCGGCCATGGCCCGAAAGCTGGCGCGGGCTCGGGCGATTCCACCATGCTGATCGACGCGACGCTGAAACATCCCACCTCGCCGCTCGCCCTGCCGGCCAAGTCCTATATGGAGAATGCGCGGCGCATCTGGGAGGAGCTGGATCTTCCCGCGCTTAGCGTGAAGGCGCCGTGGCATGGTTACGATCTTGGCGACTGGAGCGGGGATTGGCAGGCTTTCGCCGATTCCGCCGCGCGCGGAGACTGGAAGGCCAATGGCGCAAACACATTCGCGCGGCGCCGCGGCGGACTGAAGCCGGAAACGCCCGTGCGCAAGGTGGAAGGCGCAAAGGACGGCAAGAGCAAGCCTTGAGTTTCTGCAGCATGTTTCGCCGCGCGCCGCGCGCTGCGGCTGCGACAGGGAAGGGATCGCCATGATCGGATCGACCGCACGTCACGCCATTTCCGCCGCCGCATTCGCCGCCAGTGCGGCGCTTGGCCTTTGCGCGCCCGCGCAGGCCCAAAGCCCCGCCGAGTTCTGGAAGGGCGGAACGCTGCGCATCATGCTGGGCCATCCGCCGGGCGGCTCCTATGATTTCTACGCGCGCCTCGCGGCCGACTATATGAAGGCCCACAGTCCCGGCCAGCCCAATATCATCGTCGAAAATCGTCCCGGCGGCGGCGGCGTCGTCGCGACCGCGTTTTTCTATGCGCAGGCGCCGCGCGACGGCTCCACCATCGCCTTGTTCCCCGAGACCATCGCCCATACGCAGATTCTCGAGCCGGCGGTAGGCAAGTGGAAAGTGCAGGAGATGCATTACATCGGCTCTTTCGCGCCGGTGAACACCGCTTTCGTTTTCCGCAAGGGCGCGCCCGCCACGCAGGCGAAAGATCTCGCGAGCGTGAAGACCGTGGGCGGCTGCACGGGCAAGAATTCGCAAAGCTACCAATATCCCGCGATGCTGAAGGCGCTGGCCGGCTTCAAGTTCGACATCGTGTGCGGTTATAAGGGCTCGGCGGATTCCGTGCTCGCGCTGGAGCGCGGCGAGGTGGATTTCGTCTCCTCCGCGTGGAATTCCTGGCGCGCGACGCATAAGGACACGATCGCCCGCGGCGACATGATCGTCGCCATGCAGGCGGGCCTGCGACGCAATGGCGAAATGAAAGACGCGCCGCTGATGCA
Source organism: uncultured Hyphomicrobiales bacterium (assembly GCA_903918155.1). GTDB lineage: Bacteria > Pseudomonadota > Alphaproteobacteria > Rhizobiales > Beijerinckiaceae > Terripilifer. Next base: position 13,300 of record CAIXDD010000156.1, on the reverse strand, counting down.
GGAATTGGTGAGCGATCCTGAAACAAGGAAGATAATCGAATTCGCCTCCGCAGGAGCGGCCATAGGCCGCGCGCTGATCGCCCCTCCCGCCATCCCGCAGGATCGTCTGTCCGCGCTGCGCGCCGCCTTCGACAAGATGACGGCGGATCCCGTCTTCCGCGCCGAAGCGGAGCGCCGCAATCTCGAGATCGAGCCGACCTCGGGCGTGGAATTGCAGAAAATAGCGGCCGACATTTTGAGCGCGCCGCCGGCCATTATCGAGCGCGCCAGCAAGGCTATGGAATAAGCGGGCGCCTTTCGTCACGCGATGAGGAGACACATGAACATTCGTGCGATCATCGGCGCGCTCGGCGCGCTCGCTTTTGGGTGCGGCGCAAGCGCGGCGCAGGACGCGTCCTTCAAGGACAAGAGCGTCACGATCGGGATCGGCTCGTCGACAGGCGGCGGGCTCGACACCTATGGGCGCCTTGTGGCGCGCCATCTGGGTCGCCACATTCCCGGCGCGCCGAATGTCATCGCCTCCAACATGCCGGGCGCCGGCGGCGGCGTGGTCGCGGGCCATCTCTATAATATCGCGCCCAAGGACGGCACGTTCATCGGCCTCGTCTTCCCCGGCATCATCGTAGAACCCTTGCTCACCGAAAGCCTGCGCAAGACCTATGATCCAAGCCGCTTCATCTATCTCGGCAATGCGCATTCGGAAACGCTGGTCTGTCTCGTGCGGCGCGACGCGCCCATCAAGACGCCGGCGGATTTCGTGACCACGCCCTCCATTCTCGGCGCGACGGCGGCGGGCAGCACGACGTTCGATTTTCCGGCCATGGCGAATTCCGTGCTCGGCGCGAAGATCAAGATCGTCACGGGCTACAAGGGCGCGCGGGAAGTGACGCTCGCCGTGGAGCGCGGAGAAGTGCAGGGGATTTGCGGCGTGGGCTGGTCCACCGTGAAGGTGCAATATCCCGACGTCTTGAAGAGCGACCTGTTCGCCCGCGTCTTCGCGCAGGAGGACATGACCGGCCATCCCGAACTCAACAAGCTGGGCGTCCCGCTGATGAGCGGACTCGCGCGCAATGACAGCGACCGGCGCGTGCTTGAAATGTTCTACGGCCAGAGCGCTTTCGCGCGTCCGATGATCCTGCCTCCCGGCGTGGACGATGCGCGCGTTGCGATGTTGCGCCGCGCGTTCGACGCGACGATGAAAGATCCCGAGCTTCTGGCGGAGGCGGCGAAAATGAACATCGACGTTCTGCCCAGCACCGGCCAACAGGTGCAGGAGCTGGTCGCGCGCATGTACAAGACGGATTCCGAGACGATCGCGCGCGTCAAGGCCGCGCTGGGCAAATAGGCAGGGAGATTTTCGATGAACATCGCCGCAAGACTTGGCGTCGCCGCGCTTGTCTCCCTTCTGTCTGTCGGCGCAAAGGCGCAGACGGTGGAGGAGTTTTTCAAGGGCAAGACGATCTCCTTCATCATCGGTTCGGATCCTGGCGGAAGCTTTGACCCTTATGCGCGCGCGCTCGCCGAACACATGCCCAAATATATTCCGGGCAATCCGAAGATCGTCACGAAATTCGCAGGCGGCCAGTCCGGCGGGCTTCAGGTCGCCAACCAGATGCACAATACGATCGCGCGCGACGGCCTCACGATCGCCATGACGCAGCAGACCATCGTCCTGCATCAGGTGTTGCAGCCGGAATATGCGAAATATGACGCGCGCGAATGGATCTGGCTCGGCAATATGGCGCCGGTGCGCAATATGCTGTCGGTCTGGCATACGGCGAAGGCGAAGAGCGTGGCGCAGGCGCGCGACCATGAAGTGGTGATCGGCGCCACGGGCCCGAGTTCGCCCACCTATATCGTGCCCAATATTTTGAATAAATTCGTCGGCACGAAATTCAAGATCGTCACCGGCTACAAGGGCGCCGCCGACCTGAACTTGGCGATGATGCGCGGCGAGGTCGAAGGCCGCGGCGCGTCATGGTTGAGCGTTCAGCTCGCGTTGCCGCGTGAAATCGAAGAGAAGAAGATCATCCCCATCGTCTTCGCCTCCATCACCCGCGATCCGTCTGCGCCGGACGTTCCGACGCTTGCGGAGGTGATGACCGATCCGCTGCACAAGCGCGTCGCGGAATTCCTGTCCGCCGAATCCGATTTCGGCCGCAGCGCGTTCCTGCCGCCCGGCGTTCCCGCAGACCGTGCGAACGCCCTGCGCGCGGCCTTCGATCAGATGATGAAGGACAAGGATTTTCTCGCCGAGGCCGACAAGCTCAAGATCTATGTCGAACATATCACCGGCGACGATCTTGCGCGCATCACGAAACTGATCGTCGAGGCGCCCAAAGACGTGATCGATCTCGCCAAGTGAGGCAGGGCGGGGCGCGCGAAGGCGCGCCCGCTCAATTCAGCAGCAGGCGCATTTCGGCGGCCACGTCGTCGGGGATCTCCAGCGGCGAGAGATGGCGCGCGCCTTTCACGATGCGCAGCGTCGAGCCCGCGATGCCGGCGTGCATCGCCTGCGCCATGGCGACCGGCGTTGCGTAATCCTCCTCGCCCACCAGAATGCGCGTCGGCGCCGTGATCGAGCCTAGGCCAGGGCGAAGATCCGCCGTTCCCAGCATCACGCAGGTCGCCGCATAGGCCGGCAATTCATTGCGCAGGAACACGTCGACGCACTCCTGCACGACGTGCGGATGGGCCTGCCGGAACGCGTCGCTGAACCAGCGGGTTTTCTGAAAATCTATGAGTCCGGCGAGCCCCTCGCTCATCGCCTTGTCGGCGCGCTCGCGCCATGCCGGCAGGGCGTTGTCGCCATAGCAGGCGGTCGTGTCGAACAGGCCAAGCCCGGCGACGCGCGCGCCATGGCGAATGGCGAAGGCGAGCGAAACGCAGCCGCCCATCGAGGCGCCTGCGACGACCGCGCGATCCCAGCCGATATGGCTCATAACATCGGCGAGATCATCGGCGAATTGCTCGACGACATAGGGTCCGGCGGGTTTGTCGGACGCGCCATGGCCGCGACAATCGATCGTCAGGACGGCTGCGTCCGCCGCGAGGCGCTCGGCGACAGGCGACCAGAACGTATGGTCCATCGCGAGCGAATGGACGAGCGCGACGCGTCTGGCGTTGCCGGGATCGCCATGGATCTTGTAAGCGATGCGCGTTCCATCGCGCAGGGCGGCGAACATGAGGCTTCCTTTCATCTGATCAGGCTGCATGGTCATAAGCGACAAGGCCGATGCCTGTCGCCCATGGCTTCACGGCTTCGTAAGCGATCACGCGGGCCTTCCGCTCGCCCATGAGTCCGGCAAGGCAGATCCATGCGAGCAGCTCCCATGCGCCAGCGCCGGCGGCGGCGATCTGCGCATCGGTATAGGCGGCGAGTTTATCGAGCCGCGCGCCGGCGAGACGCTCCAGAAAGGCTGCGTCGAACGCTGTGTCGATATGTCCATGATTCACTTCGCCGGGGTCATGCGAGAGCCCGCCGGTGGCGATGATCGCGACGCGCTCGGGCGCGGCGTCGAGCGCAGCGCGCAGGGTGCGGCCAAGCGCCAGGCAGCGCGCGGGCGTGGCGCGCGGCGCGGCCAGCGTATTGAACATGAGCGGCACAAGGCGCCAGCTCGCGTCCTTTTGCAGGAAGGACAGCGGCACCATGGATCCGTGATCGAGCTTCATCTCATGGGAAAAGCTCGGCTCAAAACCGTTCGCGTAACAATGGTTCAGCAAACGTTCGGCGAAAGCGGGATCGCCGGCGTAGCGCGTTTTCTCCACGCCCAGCCACGGCTCGACAGGGCCTTCGAAACTCTCCCCGCGCCCGATGCAGAACGCGCCGACATGTTCGAAAAAATTCGCCCAATGTTCGGAGGTGAGCAGCAGCACCACATCGGGCTTCGCTTGCGCGAGTCCTGCGGTGATCTGCTCGAAGCCCGAAAACAGGCGGTCCTTCTGGTCGGCCGGGCAGGCGTCCGTCCAGGCGCGGATGCCGGGCGCATGGCTGGCGGCGCAAGCGTAGACGATGGGCATGTCAACCTCTGATCGCGCGCAGATAGTCGGGTTCCGACATCTGATGAAGGATGGTGAAAGGGCGCAGGATGAGGCCATGCGCGCCCATTTTATAAAGCTTCCCGACGTCACGCGCGACGACGGCCGCGCGCTCCTCGTCGGTGAGATCGAAATCGGCGGCGACCGCCGCGGCGTCCTGCATGAACCGCTCGCGGATTTGCGGATTGCGGTTCACCTCGCGCAGGATCTTGTTCAGCGCATAAGCGCTCATGGCGCGCGTTCTCCCAAAATGCGCGGCGACTTTAGCAAGACCGCAGCGCGAAGCAATCTCAAGAATTGCCGGGCATGATCGTGGAGCAACCGCCATCCACAAAGAGCGCCGCGCCGACGATGAAGGACGATTCTTCCGACAGCAGGAACAGCGCGGCGTTGGCGAGGTCTTCTGGAACGCCGGGACGCCCGACGAGATTGACGACGGGGCGCGTGGGATCGAACTCCTCCTTGCCCACGGGCGAGCCGATCTTGTTGGGCACCACCGCGTTCACGCGGATCTTGTGCGCGGCGACCTGGATCGCCTGCGAGCGCGTGAGATTCACGATTCCGCCCTTCGCCGCCGTATAGGCGGTCGCGCGGTCGCGTCCGTAATAACCTGAAGTGGAGCTGACGTTGACGATGCGGCCCGCGATCTTTTTGTCGATCATGTGCTTTGCGACATATTTCGTGAGCAGGAAGGGCGCGGTCAGCGTTACGGCGAGAACCTTGTTCCATTCCGCCGTCGTAATGTCGAACATGGTCTTGTTGTCGGAAATCGCCGCATTGTTGACGAGCATGTCGATGCGTCCGAACGCGGCGACCGTCTCGGCGACGCAGCGGGCGATGTCGTCCTCGCCGCTCACGTCGCAGACGAATCCTTGCGCGCGGCCTCCGCTTGCGACGATGTCGGCGGCGACTTTCTCGCCGCGCGCCTTGTCGAGGTCGAAAACAGCGACGGCTGCGCCTTCAAGCGCGAGCTTCTTCGCGATCTCCTCGCCGATATTGCGCCCCGCGCCGGTGACGATGGCGACCTGATTTGCGAATTTCATGCGTTCCTCCGTGATGGCGCGCTCGGGCCCGTGCGCGCGCTCTTTTTTGCCGACGGCGCGTTGCGCCCATTTTCGCGAGGGCGCCCGCCCAAGCTAAAGGAGGCGCGCGCGCAGGACAACGCCCGCCGCGCCGATTGGGGAAAAGTTCAGCCGGTGAGCTGCTCGAAAATGAACCGCAGCGCAGGCCGCTTGAGCGCATGCTTGCGGTAAAGCACGACGAAGGGCACGGAGCCGAAGCGCGGCCCCAGATCGAGCGAGCGCACGCCCGCCGGCAAGCGACGGTCCACGCATAATGTGTGAACGATGGCCGGGCCCACGCCCAGACTCACAAGGTCGGCCGCCGTCTGGCAGGTGGGGCATTCCACTGTATTGGCCGTCGCCAGAGCGCCGCCATAAGCGGCGATCAGCGCGCGCGTGGCGCTGCCGCGCGGCGCGATCAGCCGCTCCTGCACCACGTCGGCGATGCGCGGACGCGCAGTCTGGCCGTCGCTCTTGTGCAAGAGGGAGAATGGGGAATTCGCGACCACCTGCGCGGAGATTCCGCGCGGCACGCGGGGATAGACGCCCATGCAGAAATCAATCTGTCCCTTTTGCAGCGCGAGCAGGGCGTCGGCTGCGCGATATACGCGCATGTTGAGTTCGAAATTAGGAAAGCGCGTCCAGAATTGATTGAGACGCGGAATGAAGAACCAGGCGTAATCGCCGCCCACCGCGATGGAGACGCTGCCCGCCTCGGTCGAAAAGGAGGTGACGGTGGACAAGGCCCGCTCGGCGCCGTCCAGCACCGGGCCGATCTCCGCCAGCAATCGCTCTCCGGGCCCCGTCAGCGCGAGCGCCTTGCCCTGGCGGCGAAACAGTTCGACGCCCAGCAGTTCCTCCAGCCGGGTCAGTTTGGCCGAGACGGCGGAGACGGTGAGCCGCAGCTTCGCCGCCGCGGCCTTTTGCGAGCCTTCCTGCGCGACAAGCTGGAAGGCCCGCAGCTTACTGAAATCGAGATCTTCGAGGCGCAAGGGGTCCGCCGATCGGCAAAGTTGAAGGAATTTGGAACATCGTACGAAATTATTCGATTTACGTGAAGTCTGCGGCGCGATACCACGCTGGCTCGGCCGCTGGCGCGTTTGCGTCGTCGCGGCGCGGGCGGACGCCCTGCGAAGCGCCCCCCACAGGATCGAGGGATCGGAATGAGCAGCGATTTATCTTCTCCTCCCCAGGCCGGCCACAACAGCGTCAACGACGGCAAGGAAGAGGTCGTCTGGGAGCGCTGGACGCGCAAGCGCGTGTTCGTGCGCGCGCTGGAAGGCACCTATGGCGAGCTGGTGCGCGAATTGTTCACCCAGCCGCGCGTCTATTCCACCAAGGACCACAAGTGGAAGGGCGGCCCCGGCCATTACGGCAAGAAGATCATCAATCCGCAGGCGGTGAAGGTGGCGCAGTCCATCGAAACCCATGTGGAGGTCTTCTCCCCCGGCGGCTACGGACAGAAGCACGGACACATGAACAGCGCCGTCTTCTTCGTGCTCAAGGGCAAGGGCCACGACGTGCACGACGGCACGCGCCTCGATTGGGAGGCCGGCGACGCGCTGATCGTGGAGAACGCCTGCGTGCACCAGCATTTCAGCGACGACGAGGACGATGAGTGCATCACGCTCGTCATGAAGGCGAAGCCGCTCTTCCTCTTCATGCACATGCTCTTCCAGAAGGTGTCGGAATTCCCGCCGAAGGAAGGCACCGCCAAGCAGCTCGCCTATACGCCGCCCAAAGACCTCTGAGCGCGATCATTCAAGGAGTTTGAACATGGGAATCGTCGACCCCCGTGAAAAGGAACGCGCTCATGGCAGCGCGCCGGAAGTCAATTTCTACACGGAAGCCCTGAAGGCCTCGCAGCAATTCCGCAAGGAATACGACGGCAAGATCGGCGTGGTGAAGTGGAACGAGATGCCGCTCGAGCGTTCGCCGCACGGGCTCATCAAGCACATCATCAACGAGCGAATGGACACCAAGGAAATGTGCCTCGACATCTACATGCAGTTCCTTGCGCCTGGAAAGGCGTCGGGCAAGCATCGCCACTTGTCCGAGGAAGTGTTTTATGTGGTCGAGGGCTCCGGCTACGATCTGCATTGGGACGTGAAGTTCGATTGCCATGATGTCATGGAATTCGAATGGGAGACGGAGCCCAAGAAGTTCGAGTGGAGCGCGGGCGACTTCATCTATATTCCGCCTTATTGCGCGCATCAGCACTTCAATTCCGATCCCAAGAACGAGGCGCGGATCATCGTCGTGAACAGCCGCATCGTGAAAGCGATGGGCTTCGACTGGTTCGAGCAATTGGAGAACGCCGAGGGCTTCTGAGCCCCGGCCATTTAAGAACGCCGAAGGCTTTCGAGCCTTCGGCCCGCAAGCGGGCAGGTGCCAGACCAGCCAGTCAAGAGAGCGGAAACATGTGCGGCGAGCTTGACGACGAACAGCCGACGACCGGCGAAGACCTGCATTACGACCGCTTCCTCGTCCACGCGCGCGCCATTCTCGCGGGGTCGGAGCGGGGCGCGAAACCGGACGATCCGTTGATCGCGGCCATTGACGAATTGTTCACGGCGGCCCTCTCGCGGGCCGTGCGCGATTGCGAGGGGGCCGATCCCTCACGGCGCTACGCCATGCTGTCGCTGCAACCGCTCGTCTTCGCGCGCGTCGCGGGCTTGCTGGCGGGTCATCTCTCCATCGGCGAGGACCCGTTGCGCAAGACGTTGGAGGCGCTGATGCACGGCTATGCGGAGGCCGACAGCGTCGAGCCCGACCACGGCCACGATCACGCCGGCGGTTCAGGCCATTTCGGCCATTCGCAGTAATTCACGATCTTGTCGCGCCGCGCCAGGTCGGGGAAGAGCTTGAACCAGAGCAGCGCCAGCGCCGACGTCGTCAATCCGCCCAGGATGATGGCGTTGGCCGCGCCCACGAAGGCGCCCATGGTTCCCGCGCGGAATTCGCCAAGATCGGCCGAGCCGGAAATGAACACGGAATTCACCGCAGCCACGCGGCCGCGCATTTCATCCGGCGCTTCCGATTGCACCATCGTGTGACGGACGACGACGCTCACCGAATCCGACGCGCCCACCACGCAGAGCGCGATCATCGACAGCCACAATGTCTCCGACAGGCCGAAGGCTGCGATCGCCAATCCATAGACGACGACGGCGAGCAGCATCTTGCGGCCGGCCTTGGAGGTGATCGGGTAATACGCGAGCACCGCGCTCATCGCGATGGCGCCGACGGCGGGACACGAGCGCAAGAGGCCGAGGCCCCAGGGGCCGGTCATCAAAATGTCTTTCGCGACGATCGGCAAAAGCCCCGCGACGCCGCCGAACAAGACGGCGACGAGATCAAGCGCGACGGCGCCGAACATGACGGGCCGCGACCACATGAAATGCAGCCCTACCAGGAGGCTCGCGATGGAGATCGGGCCCTTGCCGGATTTCGGCGGATCAAGCGGCGTGCGGATCACAGCCACCATGACGCAGGCGGCGACGAAACACGCCGTGGCGGCGACGAAACAGACCGAAGGGCCGCCGATGTAGAGAAGGCCGCCGATCGCCGGCCCGCCGACGGTGGCGACCTGCCAGAACGAGGAATACCACGTCACCGCATTGGCGAAGGCCTCGCGCGGCACGAGATTGGGCGTGATGGCTTGCGAGGCGGGATTGCCGAAGGCGCGGCCGATGCCGATCAAAACCACGGAGACGTAGATCAGCCAGAGCGGCGCGGCGCCCATCAGAACGGCGACGGCGAGCGCGCCCATGCCGATGGCGCACAGGCCGAAGGACAACACGACGACGAGGCGGCGATTGTAGGAATCCGCCACATGGCCCGTGAACAGGGCGAGCACGACCGAGGGCATGAAGGTCGCAAGGCCCGCCAGACCCAGCGCCAGCGCGCTGCCGGTCAGATCATAAATATACCAGCCGACCCCCACGTTCTTCATCTGCAGCGCGACGCCGCTGAGCAGGCGATAGGCGATCCAGAAGCGGAAATCGCGAAAGGCGAAGGCGGCGTAGGCGCCCTGCGCCTGCGGGGTCTCGCCCGCCGGGCTCGCCTTGTCCTGCGTCTCGCTCATATGTCCCCCCGTCCTCGCCCTTTGGCGTTCCTGCGGCGTCGCCTATGCGCCATTTGCAGGCGCCCGACAAGCCCCGAAGGCTGAGGCCAAGACAAACCGCCCGGCCGACATGAAAAGGCCGCCGCCCGCGAGGGCGACGGCCCGATAAACGCGTCAGCCGACGCTGATCACATGCCCAGCGCCTTTTGCACGGATTCGATCACGTTTTTCGGCGCGGCCGCGGCCGTCTTCAACACCTGATCGATCTCCTCGCCGGTGACGAGATTGATCTCGGCCTGGCGCTTTTCGGCGTCGGCGAGGAAAGCCTGATCCTGCAGCGTTTTCGCGAAGGCCTCGCGCAGCGCCTTCACGCGGTCGGCCGGCACGTCCGGCGGGGCGAGGAAGGGGCGGCCCAGAATTTCGCGGGCGAGAATGAAGTCGAGCGCCTGCTTCTTCACCGGCTCGGTCACCAGATTGCGGATGAGCCGCACCTGCGGAATCTCCGGATGAACCCGGTCGCCGGTGTGGAAGAGCATGTGGATCTTGTTCTCCTTGACCCAATGCTGATGGCTCGAGCGCAGCGCGCTCCAGGACCAATAGGCGATCCCCTCAAGCTCGCCGCGCTCCACGGCCAACGCCGCGTCCGAGGTGTTCTTGTAGCCCTTGATGATCTTGAACTTGGTGCCCGCGAGCGAATTGAGCGCGACGGGGATCAGCTCCGAATCCGCGCCCGCGCCCGTGCCGGGCACCAGAAGCTCGGTCTTCTGCAGGTCTTCGAAGGTCTTCACGCTCGCCGTATGCCAGGAGAGCGCGACGGTGCTCTCGCGGTTCATGCTGCCGATCCAGTTGAACCGAAGGAAATCGAGGCCCATTTCGTTGCGGCCGAGGAATTGGTCAAAGGGCAGGCCGCGACCGACCGTGCCGATCGTCGCGCCGTCCTTCGCGGCGATCTTGTAGAGATATTCGGACGCCTTCAATCCGCCGGCGCCGATCATGTTTTTGGGCACGAAAGTCGGATTGCCGGGCATGAATCGGCCCATATGGGCGATGAGCAGGCGCGCGTAGAAATCGTAAGCCGAATTGTTCGCCGTATAGATGATCATGTCGATCTGACGGCCCTTGTAGAATTGCTCGGCCGTTTGCGCCTGCGCCGGCGCGGCGAAGGCGCTGGCGGCGAGGGCTCCGGCGGCTGCAAGCGCCTTGCCGAAGCTCATACGGAACGAATGCTTTTTCGAGAGACCTTTCACTGTCTCCTCCCTTCCTGTTTACGGACTGCGCCGATTGGGCGCGATACTGCCGAAAGGAACACGAAGGCGCAAGGGGCGAGGCGCCCGCCCGTTCCTCGCCCGATCCGTCCCCCGCGCCGCTCCCTTGAGCGTCAGTTTCAGCCCAAGCCCCGGCGCATCCTGCGCGGGGGCCCTGCGGCGCCTTCAGTTCTTCACGAAGCGCGCCTGAATCGCGGCCCCCTGGGGCAGGGTGAGGGAGACCACGACCCGCGCGCCCGCCGTCAGAGGCTGCGGCAATTGCGCCGTGAGCCGGTTGGGGGCTGCGGAGGAAAGCGGATGGCTGGTCGTCTTGCCGGCCTCCATCACGAGCGCGCGCGCGTTCTTCACCTCGCCCGAGGGAATCGGCTGGTCCTTTTCATCCGTCAGGATGAACAGGAGCGCGGCGCCATTGGCGACGAATTCGACATGGCGGCCGGAGGCTTCCACGACCGCTCCGCCATTGGGTCCCTGCAGCGTCTCATGCGCCTGCGCGACATGCTCCTGCGCGACATGGGCTGCGGCGAGCGTCAGCGTGGCGATGATCAAGCGTTTCATGCGTGCCTCCTCAATAGGCTTCTGCGGGTTTCAGGCTTGCGGCGCGTTGGGTCGCGATGCGCTCCACGGCCTTGCGGCCGAACATCAGAAACAGGACGGGCGTCAACAGCGCGTCGAGCGCGGTCGCGCTGATGAGGCCGCCGAAGATCGTCACGGCGACCGGATGGAGGATCTCGCGGCCCGGTTCGTTCGCGCCCGCCACCAGAGGAAGCAGCGCGAGGCCCGCGGCGAGCGCCGTCATCAACACGGGCGCAAGCCGCTCCTGCGAGCCGCGCAGAACGGCCTCGCGGCCGAACCGCTCGCCCTCGAAGAGGATGAGATTGATGTAATGGCTCACTTTGAGAATGCCGTTGCGCGCCGATATGCCCGCCAGCGTGATGAAGCCGATCATGGAGGCGACGGAAAGCGGCTGGCCCGCAAGCCAAAGCGCGACGACGCTGCCGATGAGCGCCAGCGGTATCGCCGCCATGACGATGGCCGTCAGCGCGAGGGATTGATAGCGGCTGTACAAGACCGCCGCGATGAGCAGAAGCGACAGCAGCGACAACGCCCCGATGCGCAGGCTCGCGTCCTCCTGCGCCTGGAACGCGCCCTCCAGACGCGTGACCAAGCCCTGCGGCGCTTGGGTCTCGTTCAGCACGCGCCGGATGTCGGCGACGATCGCGCTCATGTCGCGCCGCCCGTCCGAATTTGCGAAGACGGCGAGCCGGCGCTGTCCGTTCTCCCGCAGGATCTGGTTCGGCCCGTCGTCTTCGGTCACGTCGGCCACCATGCGCAGCGGAATCGCGCCCGCCGGCGCCGGCAGCGACAGGTCGCGCAGGCCCTCCAGCGAGCGGTCCTCGTCCGACAGGCGCAAAACCACGTCGAAGCGCCGCGTTCCCTCCACGATTTGCGAAACGGTGCGACCGTTGGACAGCGTTTCGAGCGCCAGCGTGACGGCGGCGGGCGTCAGGCCATAAAGGGCCGCGCGCTCATAATCGACCGTCACGCGCAATTGCGGAATGCGCACCTGTTTTTCGACTTGCAGGTCGACGAGACCGGGCACGCCCGCAAGCCGCTTGCGCAGGCTTTCGGCATGGGCGCGCGCGACGTCGAGATCCTCGCCGAAAATTTTGAGCGCGATTTCCGCCCGCACGCCCGAGAGCATGTGATCGAGGCGATGGGAGATCGGCTGGCCGACATTGAGCGCGGCGGGCAGCGGGGCGAGCCGCGCGCGGATATCGGCCATCACTTGCGACTTGTCGCGCGCGGAGCGGCGCAGATCGACGTCGATCTCCGAGGAATGCACGCCTTCCGCATGTTCGTCGAGTTCGGCGCGTCCCGTGCGTCGCCCCACGGAGACGACTTCGGGCACGTCGCGAATGAGATTTTCCGCGATGCGGCCCAGACGATCGCTCTCTTCGAGGGAGAGGCCGGGCTGGTAGATGAGGTTGATCGTGAGCGTGCCTTCGTTGAAAGGGGGCAGGAAGGCGCGGGGCAATTGCGCCGCCGCCGCCAAAGCCAACGCCACGGCGAGCGCGACGCCTGCAATCAAGCCGCGACGCCGTCGCAACGCCCAGTCGAGCGCGCGCGCGTTGCCCCGTTTAAGAAGCCGCAGGAGCCGGGGCTCGGCGCCGTGGGCGCGCGACGCCTGGGAGAGAAAATAATAGCTCAGCACCGGCGTCAGCGTGATCGAGGTGACGAGCGAGGCGAGGATCGAGACGATATAGGCGACGCCAAGCGGCGCGAACAGGCGCCCCTCGATGCCCGACAAGGCGAAAAGCGGCACGAACACGAGGATGACGATCATCGTGGCGTAGATGATGCCGGAGCGCACTTCGCGGCTCGCGTCGGCGATGACGTCGAGGACGGGGCGCGGATCCGCCGACGCGCGGTTCTCCTTCAACCGGCGCAGGATGTTCTCCACGTCGACCACCGCGTCGTCCACCAATTCGCCGATCGCGATGGCGAGCCCGCCCAGCGTCATCGTGTTGATGCTCATCCCCATCATCTGGAAGACGATGATCGTCACGAGGACGGAGAGCGGGATCGCCGTCAGCGACACGAAGGTCGCCCGCCAATTCATTAAGAACAGGATGAGGATGATCGCGACGACGGCCGCCGCCTCCAGCAGAACGCGCCGCACATTGTCGATGGAGGTCTGGATGAAGGTCGCCTGCCTGAACTGAACCTGCGTCGCGGTGACGCCGGCGGGCAGGGTGCGCTGCACGTCCTGCAGCAGGGTTTCGACGCGGCGGGTCAGCTCCAGCGTGTCGGCGCCCGGCTGCTTCTGCACCGAGACGATCACCGCCGGCTTGCCCTGATAGCCCGCGTCG
>CAIXDD010000155.1 GCA_903918155.1 uncultured Hyphomicrobiales bacterium | reverse complement strand
GTCGCCGTCGGCCAGCGCGATGCCGCGCACGCCCATGGAATCGCGCCCCTTGAACACGCGCACGCCGTCGCGGATCTGGAAGCGGATGCACTGGCCGTTGCCGGTGGTCAGCAGGACGTCGTCGTCTTCCGTGCACATCTGCACGTCCACGATCGCCTCGCCCTCGTCGAGCTTCATGGCGATCTTGCCGCTGCGGTTCACCTGGGTGAAGTCCGACAATTTGTTGCGGCGCACGGTCCCGCGCGTGGTCGCGAAGATCACGTCGAGACCTTCCCACTGCGCCTCGTCCTCGGGGAGGGCGAGAATGCTGGTGATGCGCTCCCCCTCCTCCAGGTTCTGGAGAATGTTCTTGAGATATTTGCCGATGGCCTGCGGCGCCGCCTGCGGCAGGCGCCAGACCTTCTCCTTGTAGACATAGCCGCTCGAGGTAAAGAACAGCAGCGGCTGATGCGTATTGGCGACGAAGAGCCGCGCGACGAAATCCTCCTCGCGCGTCTGCATGCCCGAGCGGCCCTTGCCGCCGCGACGCTGCGCGCGATAGGTGGAGAGCGGCACGCGCTTCACATAGCCATTGTGCGAGACGGTGACGACCATGTCTTCGCGCGCGATCAAGTCCTCGTCGTCCATATCGGCGTCGCTGTCGAGAATGACCGTGCGGCGCGGCGTGGCGAAATTCTCTTTCGCCTCGGTCATTTCGGCGCGGATGATCTCCATCACCCGCGCGCGCGAGCGCAGGATGTCGAGAAAATCGGCGATCTCGACGGCGAGCCGGTTCACCGCGTCGGCGATCTCGTCGCGGCCAAGGCCGGTGAGGCGTTGCAGGCGCAATTCGAGAATCGCGCGCGCCTGCGCCTCCGACAGGCGATAGGTGCCGTCGGCGTTGAGCGTGTGGTTCGGATCGGCGATCAGCGCGATGAGCGGCGCCATGTCGCGCGCCGGCCAGTCGCGATCCATCAAGGCGGCGCGCGCGGTGACGGCGTCGGGCGATGTGCGGATGAGACGGATCACTTCATCGATATTGGCCACGGCGATGGCGAGGCCCACCTGCACATGGGCGCCGTCGCGCGCCTTGCCGAGCAGATATTTCGTGCGCCGCGTGACGACGACTTCGCGGAAGTCGAGGAAGGCGACGAGGAAATCCTTCAGATTGAGCGTCTCGGGACGCCCGCCGTTGAGCGCGATCATGTTCGCGCCGAAGGATTGCTGCAATTGCGTGTAGCGCCACAGCTGGTTGAGCACGACGTCGGCCACCGCGTCGCGCTTCAGCTCGATGACGATGCGCATGCCGTCGCGGTCGCTTTCGTCGCGCAGGTCCGAAATGCCCTCGATGCGCTTCTCGCGAATGAGTTCTGCGATCTTCTCGATCAGCGTGGTCTTGTTCACCTGATAGGGAATTTCGGTGACGATGAGCGCCTCGCGGTCGCGCCGCAATTGCTCGACGGCCACTTTCGCGCGCATCAGGATCGAGCCGCGCCCGGTGTGATAGGCCAGCCGCGCGCCGCCGCGTCCCAGGATCGAGCCGCCGGTGGGAAAATCAGGCGCCGGCACGATCTCCATCAATTCCTCGATGGTGATCTCCGGCCGCTCCATCAGCGCGATCGCCGCATCCACCACTTCGCCCAGATTATGCGGGGGGATATTGGTCGCCATGCCGACGGCGATGCCGCCGGCGCCGTTCACCAGCAGGTTGGGATATTTCGCCGGCAGGACCGCAGGCTCGTCGAATTCGCCCGAATAATTGGGCGTAAAATCGACCGTGTCCTTGTCGAGATCGTCCAGCAAGGGAATCGCCGAGCGCGCCAGACGCGCTTCGGTGTAGCGTTCGGCCGCCGCGCGGTCGCCGTCGACGGAGCCGAAATTGCCCTGCCCGTCCACGAGCGGCAGGCGCATCGAGAAGGGCTGCGCCATGCGCACGAGAGCGTCGTAAATCGCGAGATTGCCGTGCGGATGGTATTTACCCATCGTGTCGCCGGTGACGCGCGCGGATTTCTTGTGCGGCTTGTCGGGCGTGAAGCCGTTCTCATACATCGTGTAGAGAATGCGCCGATGCACGGGCTTAAGGCCGTCGCGCACGTCGGGCAATGCGCGGCTGACGATCACGCTCATCGCGTAATCGAGATAGCTGCGCTTCATCTCGTCGATGATGGAGATCGGACGGATGTCGGAGCCAGAGGGATCCGGTTGGGCGGCGTCCGGTTGGGCGGCGTCGTTGTCGTCGGCCAAGTCGGCTGATCCTTGCGTGGGGGCGGGCGGCCGAAGGCGCGCGCGCCGGGATTTCGGCGAGTCGTTTCCTTCTAGCCGATTCCCCCGCGCAACGCCAGCGCGGCCAGCGCGGATGACCTTCTAAAGGTCCATGTTTTTCAATAATTTAGAAGACGTTCTCCACATCGGCGCGGCGGCGGCGGCGCTGGGGCCGCGCGCCGCCGGCCCGGCGTCATTTTTTCTCAAGCTTGGCGACGATCTGGGCGTGCTCCTGAATGACCTTCAGCACCTTCTGCGCGAAGGCTTTCAGGGCCGGATCCTCGCCGCTTTTCGCATAGGCGCCGAAGAGGTCTTCGTCCTCCTCGTGGTCTTCCTTCATCATCGAGACATAGAGAGCGTCGAAGCTTGCGCCCTGCGCGGCGCGCAAGGTCTCGATTTTCCGGCGATGGTCGGCGTCGAGCTGGCTCGGCGGCTGGACGGCGGCTTTCGCCTTGGCGAGCGCGTCTTTCATGTCCTTGTCGGCGGCGGAATGATCTTTCACGATGCGCTCGGCGAATTGCTTCACCTCCGCGCGCTGGGCGCGTTCGGCGGCGAGCTTGCCGGCCTCGATTTCGAACAGCGCGCCGACGGCGGCCTTTTCGACGAATTCCTTCGTCGTCACGTCTTTTGCGGCGGAGGGTTTTGCGGGCGCGGATCGCGCAGGCGGGGCAGCGCCCGGCGCGCCCGATTGCTGGGCGCTTGCAGGCGCGGCGATCAGCGGCGCCGCGAGGACGGCCAGCCCGAGGGAGAGGCCGCGCGCGGCGCGGGCGTTCAGAACGAGGTGCGAAGAAGATCTGGGCATCGGGCGCTCCGGAGATCGACAGGCTCCCCAGCCGATGTCAGCCAACGGAGAGCCCGCGCCCCGGTTCCAGCATCCGCCCCTTGGCTAGCGCGGCGCAGCGCTGGGGCCGGATGCGCGGCCGATCAGAACGGAATGTCGTCGTCGATCGGCGCGGGACCGCGTCCGCCGGCGGGCGCCGCCGGGCGGCGCTCCTGCTGCGGGCTGGACCGGCCGATGCTCTGGCCCCCGCCCTCGCCGCCGCCGTAAGACATGCTCTCCTCGCCGCCGCGCCCGCCGCCGCGGCTGTCGAGCAGGGTCAGCTCGCCGCGATAGCGCTGGAGCACGACTTCGGTGGACTTGCGCTGGTTGCCGTCCTTGTCGGTGTATTCCCGCGTCTGCAATTGGCCCTCGATGTAAATCTTCGAGCCCTTCTTGCAATATTGCTCCGCCACCTTCCCGAGGTTCTCGTTGAAGATGACGATATTGTGCCATTCGGTGCGGTCGCGCCGCTCGCCCGTCGCCTTGTCGCGCCAGGATTCCGTCGTCGCCATCGAGAAATTGACGACGGCTTCGCCCGAATTCAGGCGGCGCACTTCGGGATCGCGCCCGAGATTGCCGATGAGGATGACCTTGTTCACGCTGCCCGACATGTGAGCTCTCCAGACCGCGCGCCGCGACGCAGCGCGACGACGCCAACGACGCGCCCGTGGACCCAACAGCCCGACGGCGCGCCCAAAAACCGACCGCACCCTAGCGCGCCCGCGCGAGTCGGCGCGAAAAAACAGGGGCTCCGCCGTTCTTTTCCACACAAGACCGAAGAGCGGCGGCGCCCAAATCGTTCTGTTTTTGTTCCTAGCAGACGGCCGCGCGCCCCGCAAGCCCGGCCTCTACGCCCCCGCGCGCCAAACCCCGCCCAGCAAGCCTCGCGCGCCAAGCCTTGCGCGCCAAACCTCGCTCGCAGAGCTTCGCCTGCCGCCCGGCCGCTCACCCGCCCGGCATGGCGGTCGCCGCCTCCCACAGGCGCATTTCGGCGATCGGATAATCGTCGGCCGCGCCGCAGCGCGGGCATTGCAAATGGAAAGAGCCGCGACCGGAAATCTCCACGCCGTCCTGAGCGCCAGGCGCGTCCAGCGCGGCGATGTCGGCGGCGCAGGAATGGCAGCCGAAACCGAGATAGGACGCGCCGGGAACGAGGTTCGTCCTTGCTCCGGCCTCAAATCGTCCGCTGAATTCGATCCGCGCCATGCCCCTTCCTCCCTCACGACGATCGGCTGCGCCGTCAACAGGTCTGCCGGGCTTCGCGTTCCGTAGTGAAAGAGATGGGCCGTGGCGTCCGCCAGCGTTCCGTGTATGTTCGCGCCCTGCGGGGCGTCCGCCCTGTGAAACCGCGCGACGGCGTCCTAGTTTGCCCGCCATAGCCCGACAAACCGAGATCCATTTCGCCATGCCCGCTGCGAAAACGCCTGCGTCCAAAAGCCTCGCGCAAAAAGCCGATGCGTCGAAGACCGCGAAAGCGCCAAGCCTGCGCCACAGCGCGGGCAAAGGTTCGTCCATGGGCGCGCTCAAGAACGCGCGCGCAGCCGATTCCGCCCTGCTCGCCGCTCTGGGCGAGGGCGACCGCGCCATCGTCGTGCGCGGCGCGCGCGAGCACAATCTGAAAAACGTCGATCTCGCCATTCCGCGCGACAAGCTCGTCGTCTTCACCGGCCTGTCGGGCTCGGGCAAATCCTCGCTCGCCTTTGACACGATCTACGCCGAGGGCCAGCGCCGCTATGTCGAATCCCTGTCGGCCTATGCGCGCCAGTTCCTCGACATGATGCAGAAGCCGGACGTCGACCAGATCGACGGCCTATCGCCCGCCATCTCCATCGAGCAAAAAACGACGTCGAAAACTCCGCGCTCCACCGTGGGAACGGTGACCGAGATTTACGATTACATGCGCCTGTTGTG